>DASSDE010000617.1:0-7572 GCA_035697365.1 Kribbella sp.
GCGTTGCTCGCGGCACCCGTGATGCGGTTGCTGTACGGCGCCTCGTTCGGAGCTGCTGTGACGCCGGCGCGGGTGCTCGTGGCCGGCATGGTTCTCGCGGGTGGATCCGGCGTAGCCAGCGCGTACCTGTACGGGCGCGGCACGCCCGGCCTCAACTCGATCGTCCTCGGCGCCGGACTGGTCATCACGGTCGTCCTCGACGTCACCCTGATTCCTCGGTACGGCGCGCTCGGTGCAGCCGTGGCGTCCACGGCCGCGTACCTGTCGACGGACGCCCTGCTCATCGGGCTCCTCCTGCGGCTCAGCGCAGCCGCGCCACGTCACCGGGCACCTGTCGCTGTTGGCGAGGGAACATGATCAAAGCAACTGCACTCGTCGCCGCCGTTCTGATGGTCGTCGCCGGCTGCTCGGGGAAGTCGCAGAACGGCAACCCGACCGGGACGCCGAGTCCGATCTCCACGACTCCGACCCCGCAACCGCCGGATCCGAGCAGCACGCCCACCACCGGCAGTGTGCCGGTCGATCTCGCGGGCGACCGGTACGTCACGCTCGCCAACGCGTTGCACCGCCGCGGTGTGACCATCTGGTGGGAGACCGATCTCGTCGCCAAATGGCTCGAGGGCCCGGCGGCGTTCGACCAGGCGATCGCCCGGCTCGGTGAACTGGCGAAGGTTCCCGGGACCGCCGGATTCAAGATCTCCGACGAGATCGGCTACGGCGACGGACTGACCGCACCGGCTCAGGCCACGAACTTCCTCACCCAGGCCCACCACCGCTTGGCACAGGTTGCCCCAGGCAAACAGATCTTGGTGGACGCCGTGGTGCCGGAGCTCGGCTGCCTGCCGTGGCGCGGCGGGAACCAGGAAGGGTGCGCGCAACGCGTCCGGCAGAAGTACCCCGCCGCGACGGCTGCGGCGGTCGAGAGCTACCTGCGCGCACGGCTGATCGATCGGCTGGATCTCAGCAGCGGGCTGCTGGACAACAGCACGTACGCACACTGGGGACTGGACCGGCAGGCCGCGCAGACCGACATCTGGCAACGGATCCGGGCCCAGGGCTGGGGCTCGCTGACGATCCTGCAGTCCCGCAAGGCACTCGCCGAGGCCGACGGCTACCAAGGGTCCGCCGATCAAGCCGGGGCCGACGCTGCCACGTACGTCGACGTACCCGTCGCAGCGGGCGCGCAAGCAGTGGACATCTGGACCTGGCGGCAGCGCTACCAGGGCAAGATCGTCAGCCTGCTGGCGCCCGATCTCCAGGCCAACCCGTTGTGGACCGCGATGCTGCAGCGGCACCGGCAGGGCGTCCGGCTGATCACGCACATGACGCCGTCGACGCTCCCCCCCGACTCGGCGAGCTACAACCACGAGTGCGATCTCGCCGCCCAGGTCTTCACGGCAGTCTTTGTTGCCGCCGGCACCGGACAGTAGAGGAGAACCTCATGCCGTCGAACCATCGCCTCGCCACCATCGGTCCGGTCCGGCGCCTGCTGGACATCGTGGCCGGCGGGCTGCTGCTGATCCTGGTGTCACCGCTCCTGGTGGTCGTTGCCGTACTGATCCTCGTCTCGGACGGCAGGCCGGTACTGTTCCGGCAATCGCGGGTCGGCGAGAACGGCCGGACGTTCACGCTGTACAAGTTCCGGAGCATGCGCGTGTCGGCCCCAGGTCCGGAGGTCACCGCGGCCAGGGACGCACGGATCACCTGGATCGGTGGATTCCTCAGGCGGACGGCGATCGACGAACTGCCGCAGCTCTGGCACGTGCTGCGGGGTCAGATGACCCTGGTGGGTCCCCGGCCGGAGAGTGCGGCGCTGGCCGCTGGGTACCCCGTATCGTGTCGCGCCGTCCTCCAGGCGCGGCCTGGCCTGACGGGTCCCGCGCAGCTGCGGTACCGCGAACGGTCGGCCGTACCGCCGAACGGGCAGACCGACGTGGAACGCTGGTACCTCGACGTTCTCGTCCCGCTGCGCGTGGCGGCCGACCGCGAGTACCTCGACCGTCCGACGATCCGGCGCACCCTGTACTACGTGTTCCTGACCGCCTTGTTCGTGGTCGGGCTTGCGGATCTGCAACAGCCGGTCAGCGCTCAGACCGCTTCTTCTTCCTCGTAAGGCTCCGCAGGCTTCACGACGATCGGGTCACAGCGCGCGTTGCGGCAGGCTCCGCTGTCCAGGTCGAACTCGAAGTTGTGGCCGAGGCAGCGCAGGACGCCGTTCACGACGACGCCGGTCTCCGCCAGATCTTCTCCGGCGTGCGGGCAGTAGCGACTCACCTGCACCTGCCGTCCGTCGACGGTGATCTCCGTGGTCTCGTCGGGGTCCCGGCGGGCCTCGAACGCCTCGACCGCTCGCAGTGCCGCGCGGTCGGCGTGCTTCAGCAGGCCGACCAGGTAGTCGTTGTACCGGTCGGGCTGCCGGCGTGCGGTGAAGCGCAGTGACAACAGCAGTTCTTCCCAACGGGTCCGGCCCGAGACGACACCGTCCAGCCAACGACCGTCCATCGTCAGGCGGTAGTCGGCAGGACCCGCACCACCTGCGAGTTCGACGGTCACACGGTCCGGTCCGATGTGGGCATCCCACACTCCGCCGTACGGCCCGGAGACGTCGAACCGCACGGTCATCCCGATCCTGGCCAGGAAGTACTCCGACAGCGTTCCGAGCGACTCGAAGTGGGCCTTGAAACGTTGAGCCAGCCCGGGCCGCGACTCGGGGTTCGCGGCCCAGGCGGCGTCGATGGCGGGCCGACGGCGAGCGGCGTACTCGGTCAGATACCGTCGCCGCTCGTCGGGCCCGGCGTCCAGGGCGAATCCGGCCCAGTGCTGATCGCGCACGACGGACAGGTCGTCGAGCATGATCTGGTCCCCGGGCAGCAGACACACTCCCGCCTGGGTCGGTATCCGGTCGGCCAGCCAGGCCAGCGCCTCACCTTGGTCGGGAAAGATCCCGCCCGGGCGCAGTCCGCTGTTCAGCTCGAACAGTTCGTCGTCGAGGAAGCACGGCGGACCCGCGTACGGCATCACCAGCCGCGGCTCGACCTGCCGGACCAGACGCGTGACGGCCTTGAACTTGCCGATCCGCTTGATGGTCGCGATCCGCTCGCGCTCGACCTCGTCGTACTCGTACCGGACCGGATGCCAGCTCGCGCCGGACATCTGCACGCCCATCACGTCCAGCGGACCACCGACCTCGGTCATCGCACGCCGTGCCTGACTGAGCGAGATCCGGGCGTCGTTGGTGTGCAGGACGCTCCGCTCCCCCATCTTCAGCAGTACGGCGGAGTCGTGGCTCATCGGGCACTGCTCGGGGATCACCGTCAGCCAGTCCTGGTCGTTCAGCGGATACCGCTGCCAGGCGTCCAGTACGACGATCCGGGTGCGGCCGATCGCACGCAGCCGGCGCTGCATGATCGTCGACGGGTACCGCGGGACGACGACCGGGACCGACGACGGCAGGCCGGCGAGCAGCTCGAGGTCCAGATGATCGAGGTGCTCGTGCGAGATCACCACCAGATCGACGTCGAGCAACTCGGCCGTCAGCAGGTGCGAGTTGTCCGGGAACGGAAACCACGACCCGAGAAACGCCCCGCCCGACGACAGCCACGGATCCGCCAGGATCCGGAACCCCGCCCCGTCGATCCGCAATCCGGCATGCCCCAGCGCAGTGACCGTCCCCTCACCCATACCCCCAGCCTCCCGGCGCCCACCGACGCCGGCATCCCCCACCCACACGAACCTTTCTACGCCAATCCCAGTACCCAGCCGCTGATCCGGCCGTTGTGGGTGCCAGGGCGTTGACCTGCGGTCGGTGTTCGCCTAGCCTGCGGTCGAGTGCAAACCGATTTGCGACGACGGCGGGAGGTGGCTGTGAAGGTTGATATCTCTGCGGTCGCAGCTGCCGCGGGCGTGAGTCGTACGACGGTTTCGCATGCGCTCAGCGGCAAGCGGTCCGTCGCTGCCGAGACGAAGGAGCGGATCCTCGCGGCGATCGACGAGCTCGGCTACCGGCCGAATCGGGTCGCGCAGAGCCTGCGGCGGCGTTCGACGCTTTCGGTCGCCTACCTCGCCACGGACCTTTCGAACCCGTACTATCCCGCGGTGATCAAGGCGCTGCACCGCGGCCTCGACGCGGTCGGGTACGCGCTGCTGATCGGCGAGACCGACGGTTCGGCGAGCGGCGAGCGGCACCTGCTCGAGGAGATGGTCGCGCGCCAGGTCGACGCCGTCGTCATCCACCCGATGGCGATGAGCGTGCCCGACATCCGCGACCTGGTCGGCGGGCTGCCACTGGTTGCCGCGGTCGGTGATCCGGATGCCGCCGTCGACGTGCCGGCGGATGTGATCATGAGCGACGACGCGCTCGGTATCGGCGAGGCGCTTCGGCATCTCATCGACCGCGGGTACCGCGAGGTCGCGTTCATCAGCGGTCCGTCGGACGTGAAGGTCGCCCTCAGCCGGCTGGCCGCGTTCCGCGAGGCATCGGCGGCGGCAGGACACCACGTACCGGAGGACTGGATCGACCACGTCCCGTTCACCCGGGACGGCGGCGCCGAGGCGATGCGGCGCCTGCTGCAGTGCAACTCACGGCCGCGCGCGGTGATGTGCGCGAACGACCTGATCGCGATCGGGGCGCTCGACGTGCTGCGCGAAGCCCGGCTGCGAGTCCCCGAAGATGTCGCCGTGGTCGGCTTCGACGACATCGACCTGGCCGAGCTGCTCACCCCCCGGCTGACCACGGTGAAGAACCCCGCCGCAGCAGTCGGGGCAGCCTGCGCCGAAGCGGTCCTCGCTCGCCTGGCCGGGCCGCAGACAGCGGCCGCCTTCACCTTCACCACGCTCCCGACGACCCTCCAGATCCGCGACTCGACCTGACTTCACCGGGGCCATCCCGGGAACAGGATCGGTGTCGATGCAAATCGGTTTGCGACGTTCCGAGAAAGGAAATTGATGACCGTCCCCACCCAGCCTGAGCTCTCCCCCGCGTACGGCCTGCGCCATCACGACGCACTCCTCCCGACCGACCTGCTGGCCGCCGAGGTCGCGCAGCGCCGGGAGTCGGGTTTCGACGTCGACGACATCGTCGAGACCGCCAACGCGACCGATCCGGCCGATCACACCGCCGTACTGCAACTCGTCGATGCCATGGGCAACAGTGCCCGCGGAACGGAGTGGAAGTACGAGGAGCCGGAGGCGCTCGAAGACATCCGCGCAGCCGCCGGAGCGATTGCACCGCAGGCGGTCGACGACGATCGGCACGCCGAGCAGGTCAGCGCCGCGTGGCTCGGCCGGGTCGCAGGGTGCAACATCGGAAAGCCGATCGAGGACGGCGACCACTGGACCGTGGAGCACATCCGTACCTACCTCGAACTCGCGGACGCGTACCCCCTCACCGACTACGTTCCGCTCCTCGACCCGATGCCTGCCGGCTTCGAACTACGGGACAACTGGCCCGAGACCACGCGCGGGAACGTCCACGGATCTGCCCGCGACGACGACATCGACTACGCGATCCTCGCGTTGCACCTGCTCGAGACGCACGGGCGCGAACTGCGGCCCGAGCAGGTCGGCGAGGCGTGGCTCGAACTCTTCCCCCTGAAGCAGGTCTACACCGCCGAGCGGGCTGCGTACATCAACCTCGCCAAAGGGATTCCGGTCCCCCGGACGGCCTCGTTCCGCAACCCGTACCGGGAGTGGATCGGCGCACAGATCCGGGCCGACGTGTTCGGGTACGTCAACCCGGGCGACCCCTGGCAGGCCGCGGCGCTGGCGTACCAGGACGCCACGTTGTCGCACACCGCGAACGGTGTGTACGGCGAGATGTGGGCGGCCGCACTCGTCGCCGCTGCGTTCACAGCCGCCGACGCCGACGAGGCGATCCAGGCATCTGTGTCCGTACTGCCCCAGCGGTCGCGTCTGCATGAGGCGGTGACACACGTGATTCAGCTGCACCGCTCGGGCATCGCCTGGGACGAGGCGCTCCAGGTGATCCGCACGACGTACGGGCACTACTCCTGGGTGCACACGATCAACAACGCGGCTGCCGTCGCGGCCGCGTTGCTCTGGTCCGGCGGTGACTGGATGGATGCCGTCGGCAAGGTTGTGATGAGCGGCTGGGACACCGACTCGAACGGGGCTACGGTCGGGTCGGTGGCCGGGATCCTTGGCGGCCCCAACGGATTGCCGGCCCATGTCATCGAGCCGCTGCAAGACCGGACCCGCTCCGCGCTCTTCGGGTTCGACAACGCCGTGATCTCGGACCTGGCGCACCGCACGATCGCGGTCGCCCGCACCTGAGACGCGCACCGCGTACCGATCATCGGAGGTCACCATGACACTGACCAGGCGTCAGTTCGTTGCCGGCGGCACGCTCGCCGGGGCGCTTGCGGTGCTCGCCGGCTGCTCCGGCCCGGGAGCCGCGACCGGCGACACCATCACGATCTGGAACAACCTCGACAGCGCGGCCCAGGCCGACTACTACCGGAAGCACTTCGTCGAGGCGTACACCAAACACCCGGTGCAGTTCAGCCTCAAGGCGTCGAACACGATCGACCGGCTGATCCAGACGGCGCTCGCAGCCGGCGGCGGACCGTCGGTGATCGTGTCCCCGGGGCCGTCGTCGTTCGTCTCCGCGTACGACTCGGCGGGGTACCTGGTGGACCTCTCGCCGTACGCGGAGCGCTACCGCTGGCCGGACACGTTCGCGGGCTGGGCACTCGACGCGTCCAAGATCGACGGTCGGCTGATGACGCTGCCGACGTCGTACGAGTCGATGGCGTTCTACGTCAATCCCGCGACGCTGGACGAACTGGGCCTGACGATCCCCCGTACCTTGGAGGAGTTCGAGCACTTCTGCACCGAGGCGGCCGGTCGCGGGAAGGTGCCGATCGCCGCCGGGAACGCCGACTACAAGGGCGCGAACGAGTGGCATGTCGGCGTCGGGCTCAACCATGCCGCCGGACCCGAGGCGATGTACGCCGTGCTCACCGGTGCGGCGCAGTGGACCGATGCCGTCTTCGTGGACGCCATCGACCGGCTCGCCGGGTGGTTCAAGCAGGGCTGGTTCGGCGGCAGCGTCGACCGGTACTTCACGAACACCTTCCCGACCGTCTACCGCCAGCTCGCGTCGGGCGAGGCCGCGAGCATGATCTCCGGCACCTGGGAGTTCGCGAACCTCGGGGACTACTTCGGCAAGGCCGCCGGGAACGACGCCAACTGGGCCTGGTCGACCATCCCCTCGCTCGGCGCCGGCGTGCCCGAGGTCGTCTGGGACCTCGCGATCGGTCAGTCCGCCGGTGTCAACAGCAACACCGGCGACGTCGACGCCGCGGTCGACTTTCTCAACTTCCTGACCACCGACGTCGCCCGGATCGTCAAGGGCGTCGAGGAGATCTCGTTCGCACCGCCGCCGATCCACATCGCCCGGAAGGACTTCGGCGGCGGCGCGGACCCTCGCATCGTCACCCTCTACGACCAGCTGTCCACGGCCAGAACGATCGGCTACACCACCTGGACGTTCTTCCCGCAGCAGACGGAGACCTACATGATCAACTACTGGGAGAAAGTCATCACGGGATC
>DASSDE010000618.1:0-4049 GCA_035697365.1 Kribbella sp.
CCTGTACTTCGGCCTGCCCGAGACCGAGCGGATCGTCCACCTGCTCGGCGAGCCCGAGGAGACCCGGCACGTGCTGGTCGCGGACCGGCAGGCGATCATCTCGCCCAGTTGGTCGATCCACTCCGGCTGCGGTACGTCGTCATACAGCTTCGTGTGGGCGATGGCCGGGGAGAACCAGGCGTTCGGCGACATGGACGGTGTCGACGTACAGGATCTGCGGTGACCTCAGCTGCGGCGACATCGTTCAGCCTCGAAGGACGCACTGCGCTCGTCACCGGAGCGCGGCGAGGGATCGGAGCGGCGATCGCCGCCGGGTACGCCGCGGCCGGCGCCGAGCTGATCCTGATGGCCCGGGACGCCGCGCTCGAGGACACCCTCGAGGCGATCAAGCAGAACGGCGGTGGGGACGCGTCCGTGGTGATCGCCGACTTCGCCGACCCGGCCGCGGTCGAGGAAGTCGCACTGCAGATTGTCGACAACAGGAAGATCGACATTCTGGTCAACAACGCCGGCACAATCTCGCGCGCGCCCGCCGCCGAGACCACGACCGCCGACTGGCAGCGCGTGATCGACGTCAACCTCAACTCCACCTGGGCGGTGACGCGGCCGGTCGGTGCAGCGATGGCGCAACGCGGCGCTGGGAAGATCGTCACGATCGCGTCGCTGCTGAGCTTCCAGGGCGGAGTCACGGTCCCGGCCTACACTGCGAGCAAGCATGCGGTGGCGGGACTCACCAGGGCACTGGCCAACGAGTGGGGACCGGCAGGAGTTCAGGTGAATGCGATCGCGCCCGGGTACATCAGTACCGACAACACCGCCGGGCTGCGCGCGGACCCGGACCGGGAGGCCGCCATCCGGCAGCGCATCCCGGCCGGTCGCTGGGGGCGGCCGGAGGACCTCGTCGGCGCCGCGGTGTTCCTGGCATCCGCCGCTGCTGACTACGTGAACGGTCATGTCCTCGCGGTCGATGGTGGCTGGCTGGCGAGATAGGGAGTGGCAGGATGTCCGACATGAGTTCGCCCTCGGCCATCGACAAGACGTTGATGGTGCTGGACGCCGTCCTGGAGCACTCGCGGTTCACCGACGTGGTGAACGCGACCGGCCTGGCCAAGTCGACCGTGCACCGGATCATGGCGTCGCTGGTCGAGCACGAGTTCGTCACCCAGGCCGGCGACGGGTCGTACCACCCGGGCCCGAAGGCGCTGCGGCTCGCCGGCCACGCGCTGACGAACGTCGACCTCGCGACCGTGGCCCGCCCGGTGCTCGCCGACCTGGTCGCGCAGACCCGCTGCACCGTGCACGTCGGCCTGCTGAACGGCGACGAGGCGATCTACGTCGCGCGACTCGACGGCCCGAAGCCGTACCGGATGCCCTCCCGGGTCGGCAAGGCGATCTGGCTGCACTGCACCGGCATCGGCAAGGCGCTGCTCGCCGAGAAGGACGACGAAGCGCTCGAGGTTCACATCACGCGGACCGGTCTGCCCGCTCGGACGCCGCTCACCCATACGACAGCGGCCGCGCTGAAGGCCGACCTCGCGCAGACTCGCGCTCGCGGGTACGCCCTCGACGACGAGGAGAACGAGCCGGGCATCCGCTGCGTGGCCGCAGTCATCCACGACCACACCGGCGCCGCGATCGCCGCGGTCAGCATCTCCACGCTGTCGCTCGAGCAGTCGATCGCCCAGGTGGCGTTGATGGCCCCGGCCGCGATCGAGGCCGGCCGCAAGATCTCCGCGGCCCTGGGCTATCCCGAGCCCGCCTGACCCTCCCCCTGCATCATGGCCCAGCCGGCGCTCTGAACCATCCGGCTGACGCTCGGCTCCGAAGTACTGGCATGGCCTTCGATGTCGACACTTACGCCAGTTCGGCGCACCGGCTCCGCTGGGACGACCTGGAGCTGGATCGGTTCCGCACGGACCGGTTGTCCGACGGCGCGCTGCGCTGCCTGCGGTACATGAGCGACGTCGAGACACACACCGTCTGCTACCTGCGGGACCTGCTCGTCACGCCCTCACACCGCGACCCCGAGGTCACGACGTTCCTCACGTTGTGGAACTACGAGGAGTACTGGCACGGCGAAGTGCTCGATCGCGTACTGGAGATGCACGGCGTACCGACCGGTCCCGAGCACACGCACGCACTGCGGACCCGCCTCGGCTGGCAGGACCGCGTCGCACCGATGGTGCAGTCGACGCTGGCGAACGTGATCGGTCCCGACTTCATCGCGACGCACATGACCTGGGGTGCGATCAACGAGTGGTGCACGCACGCGGGCTACTCGCGCTTCGTCAGGGTCGAGCAGAATCCGTTGCTGACCGAGATCCTGCAGCGGATCGCCAAGCAGGAGACGCGGCACATCGCGTTCTACAACAGCCAGGCCCGGCGCCGCCTCGCGGAGAGCCCGCGGGCCCGGCGGATCACCAGGTTCGCACTGCGGCACCGGTGGGGCATCGTCGGCTCCGGCGTGATGCCTGAGGCAGAGATCCGGCACCTGCTCGACTATCTGTTCGGCGGCACCGACGGCCTCGCCGAGGCCCGCCGGATCGACGCCAAGATCGACACGCTGCCGGGACTGGACGGCCTGCACCTGGTCGAACGCGAACTCACGCGGCACGGACTGCGCCGGTAACCGGAGACCGCCGCTCTGCCCAGCGGACCACGGGGACGAACAGCACGCCGACGATCGCGAACCAGACTCCGAGGATGATCCACCCGGGAACGCCGAGACCGAGCGGGAGCAGTGCGAGAACCGTTGGCGCGACCATCGTGCTGATCGACATGCTCGTGTTCCAGACGCCTTGGTACTGACCCTGTGCATGCCCCGGCGCCAGGTCGAAGCTGAGCAGGAACGATCCGGACGACTGCATCAGCTCCGCGATCACCTGGACGAACGCGCCGACCGCGAGCAGAGCGACCGCGATCAGTGCGTTGCCCCAGGTGGCGCCGGCCATCAACACCATCGATGCCAACAGCAACAGTCCTGCGGTACGAGTGGCCCGCGCGGCCGTTGCCGGATCCGCGATGCCGCGCGACGACCGTACCTGGAACAGGGACACGACCACGGTGTTGATGATCAGCAGCACCGCGACGGTCCAGCGTGGGGCGTTCGTGTGGTCGACCACCCACAGCGGGATCGCGACGTCGAGCACGGCGTAGTGGATGCTCATGCCCGCGTTGAGCGCCGCGACTGCGAGGTACGCACGGTCACGCAGCGCGATCCAGACCGGTCCGTCGTCGTTGTGCGGCTGCGGGGCCACCTGAGGGATCGCCAGGACGACGAACGCCGCGACGCTGCTCAGTACTGCGTCGAGTACGAACATCAGGCGGTACGCCGTACCGGTGTCGAAATGCAGCGCGAATGCGCCGATCGCGGCGCCGAACATGATGCCGATGTTCGTGACGGCCCGCAGGTACGCGCGTGCCGCGACTCGCCCGGCGCCGGTGGTGACGGCGGCGATCAGGGCTGCGCGGACCGCGCCGGCACCACGGTCCACCATTGTCAGCACGATGCTCACGACGAGGAACTGCCAGAAGTTCTGTACGAAAAGGTAGACCAGCGAGAGTGCGCAGACGGTCAGGCTCAGCACGACGAACAGGCCGCGCGGGCCGCGACGGTCGGCGAGATGCCCGAGCGGTACGGCGGACAGCAGGCCGAACAACCCGGCCACGGTCAGCCCGAGCCCGACCTGTGCGATCGACAGACCGACAATCCGGTTGAAGTACAAGACACTGACCGTCATCAACAGGCCGTTGCCGACCCGGCTCAGCAAGGTCGCCAACGCGAGCGGCCGCAACGGTCCAGGAGCGGGCAGCACTCCCTTGGCGACCGTCGGCTGCTCTTCGGACGGCGCAGTCATCCGCGGGTTGCGATGCGGTGGGCGTTGGCGCGGAGCTCGTCCATCAGGTCGACGCCGGAGTCGAGCATCCGCTGCATCTTGGCCGGGTCCTCCAGCGCGAACATGAGCGCGACGGTGACCTCGTGGTCCGGTTTGCTGACGATCTCGATCGGGTCGCCCGCACCGATCGTGCCCTCGCGGAGGACCTTCAGG
>DASSDE010000619.1:0-5917 GCA_035697365.1 Kribbella sp.
GGGTCGTCGCCGCCCTTGGAGCTGAAGTGGTTCACGACCACGAACACGCTCTGCCCGTGCCACTTGAACTCGCCCGCCAGCGGCACCCGGGTCGCCGCCCACGCGGGGTTCGCCGGGTCGACCCGGCCCGGCGACGAGCTCAGGTGCGGACGGCCGGCGTGGTCGATGACGATCGTGGTCGCGGTCGTCGAGCCACCGCCCGGGGTGTCGACGAACTTCAGCGGCTTGTCGGTGCGGTACAGGAACGCGACCCGGATGTTGCCGCCCGGCTCACCACCCTCGGCGTTGTTCACCGGGTCGATCTCCCGCCACGCGTACTTCGGTCCGCCGGCCTTCACGATCGCGGCGGCGAGCAGGTTCAGCGTCTTGTCCGCGGCCGTCGTCCCGGAATTGACCGCGCCGTCGTTGTCCTGGACCTCCTCGAGCCCGAGGATGTCCGGCGCCGCGAGGTTGTGCACGACGGCCTGCGCGAGCCCGTCGAACTTGGCGGCACCGTCGGACGGGTCCAGGTTCTCCACGTTGAACGTCGCCACCGACAGTTGCGCCGGCGACGAGGCCCGGGTCGTCTCGCGCTTCACGCCGCCGTCGATCACGGTCGGGGTGGTGGTCGGCAGGAACTTGAAGTTCCCGAACGAGTAGTCGAGGACACCGGCGACGGTCCCCGCCAGCTTGTCGCCGGTCTTGGCGTCCGGGATCGGCGCCAGTACGTCGTCGAGCAGCACCCGCTCCGGGTTGCTGTCGGTCTTCTGCAGGAGGATCCCGCCGCGCACCGTACGGACACTCGCCCCGGCCGGCACGACGGACAGCTCGCGGAACGAGCTGGTCGGACCGGTGACCTCGGGCTTGTTGATGCCCAGCCACATGCCCTCGAGCGACTCCCAGAAGTCCAGACCGTCGTTCGCCGGGTCGAAGGCGGTGCTCGTCTTCTCGACGTCGCCGTTCGAGTCGTCGTCGATCACGGTCGACGGCGGCACCCGTCCGCCCTGGCCGACGATCGTCGGAGCCGGGACCGTACCGGTGCCGGTCACCGTGATCTTCGGGTTGGTCAGCTCGGTGGTGGTGAGGTTCGTCGTACCGCCCGAACCGCCCGGGCGGAACTCGGCGACCGACCCTTCGACGCTGACCGCGTCCCCGATGGCGACGGTCGGCGCGGTGCTGGTGAAGACGAACAGGCCCTCGCTGGTCGCCGGGTTGCTGTCCGGCTGCGTGTCCTGGAACCAGAACCCGTTGGTGCTCTTCGCGGTCACCACACCGGTGACATTGCTGACCCGCTTGCCTTCCAGCGGTGAGCGATGCGCGGCGCCCTGGATGTCGTGGATCTTCGCGTCCACCGGCGGCTCGGCCGGTCCGCCGGTCAGCGCGCCCGGCGACGGGTTGCCCGCGACGAAGTCGGCGCTGTTGTTGTCGGTGTCCTGCTTCGGGTCCGTCCGGGCGGCCGAGGTCGTGTTCGACAGACCCGGCGCGGGCGTGGTCTCGGAGTCGTTCGCCGTACCGAAGCCGACGTAGTCGCGGACCGCGGGGTCGGCGTGGCAGGCGGAGCCACAGGCCAGCGCGGTCTGGTTCGTGACCAGGGCGACCTTGCCGGCGGACGCGGACATCGGGATCGACCCGGTCGCGTCCGGCGTCGGCATCGGCTGCCCGTTCCCGGCGCCGGCGCCTTCCTGGACCAGGTACGCCGCGCCCGGCGCGATGCTTCCGGACAGCTTCGTGACCTGCCACGACGTGCCGGCCGCCGACGCGTACTGGACCGACCAGCCGCTCACGTCGACCGGGGCCGAGCTGTTGTTGGTCAGCTCCACGAAGTCGTTCGTGTACGGGGCGCCGGAGTTGCCGCCACCGCCGTACACCTCGGTGATGACCACATCGGTGGACGCGGCGTCGGCCGGCCGTGCCACGAGGGCGGCAGCGCCGGCGAAGGCGAGACTGGAGGTGACCACGAGTGCGCCCAGGCGGCGCCGTGATCGGATCAGGGCAGACATGGCCGGATTCTCACACCGGCACGCGGACTGTCCAAGGCCCAACACGTGAACACCAGGTACGCATCCGAAAGGCACGGGTGATCATGCACGCAGCCCCAGCAGCCGGTACACCTCGACGGGGTCGGCCTTGCCCTTCAGGCTGACCGGTCCAAGCGACTCCGTGCGTGCCTGCGGCAGCAGTTCCCTGGTCCGCGGCCCGATCGCGACCCCGCCGCCCGGAGCAGCCCCCTCGATCCGGGACGCCACGTTGACGGTGTCCCCGATCACCGTGTGGGTCCGGCCGCCCTCGGTCCCGAGCAGGCTGACCGACGCGATCCCGCTGTTGATCCCGACCCGGAACTGCGGCCAGTTGGGGTGCGATTCCCGTACGGCGGTCGCCGCCTCCTGCAGTGAGAGGCCGGCCGCAGCGGCCCGGGCGGCGTGGTCGGGCTGGTCGCCGCGCTTGTTGAACGTGACCATCAACGCGTCCCCGATGATCCGGTCGACGTCCCCGCCGTGCCGCCGGACAACGGGTGGCACCACGACCTCGAAGTACGTGTTGAGCATCATGGTGACCTCGGCCGGATCGTGCTGTTCGGAGAACGTGGTGAAGCCCTGCAGGTCCGCGAACAGCACGCTCAGCTCGCGCCGTCCGGACACGGTGTCCGCCTGGTACAGGTCCGCGAACCGCTCCTCGTACCACTGGATCCGCACGCCGGCGACGACCAGGACGAACGCGGCGAGCATCAGTACATGCCACTCCCACCACGACAGCGCCCAGTTCCGCGCGAACACCAGCGCGACCATCGCCTCGCCGAGCAGCACGAAGGCGGAGATCATCGACAGCACCATCAACGACGGCCGCGCCCACCACGTTCGCAGGTAGCGGCCCGCGGCGACGGCGTACAGCAGCACTGCCGGTACGGCGAGTGTGGTGAGGATACCGTCGGCAACTTCTGGTACCGCCGTCTCGTGCAGCGGCGGCAGCCGGAGTACGGAAGCAACCGCCCACAACGCCATCAGCGCCAGCAAGGCAGCGCGTAGTTGGCGTCCCAGCCGGATGCCGGACAGGGTGAGGCTCGACAGGAACGCGAACACCGACGCCAGCGCGACGCCGACCGGGGTCGCGAGGGTGAAACCGGCGTTCGGGGTGTCCAGCAGGACCTTCGGGGTCGCCAGCGCGTGCAGTCCGAGGAAGCCCGCCGCGGACAGGAACGCCAGCGACACCAACAGCACCCGCGCGTCGCCCCGCCGTACTGCCGCTGCTCCGGTCGCATAGGCGAGTACGGCGCTCAGTGTCGCCGTGAGAAGCACCAACCAGAAGTGCGCGGGGTGATGCTCCCAGTGCACGTCGAGGCGCGGCGCCCGACGGAGCAGGACCAGGCCGGCAAGCGGTATCAGCAAGACCAGGGCGGTCAGACCGACCATGGCCGGTGTGTAGATGAACCGCCTCTCAGGCATCCGCCGAGACCTTGAGATGGGTGTGGACCTGCGAGACCACCACGGAGCCTTCACCGACCGCCGAGGCGACCCGTTTCACTGATCCGCAGCGCACGTCTCCGACCGCGAACAGCCCGGGCACGGTCGTCTCGTACGGCTGCGGCAGCCGATCCTCGCGCCAGTGTGGATCCGCCGCGGCGTCCGATCCGGTCAGTACGAAACCGTGCGCGTCCCGCCCCAGCTCGGCCGGCAGCCAGCCGGTCCCCGGCACCGCGCCGATCATGACGAACAGCCCGTCGACCGGAACCGTCTCCTCGTCTCCGGTCCGCCGATCGCGCAGGACGACCTCCTGCAGGCGGCCGTCGCCACCGCCACCGGTCACCTCGCTCGACGCCCGCACCGTGACGTTGTCCGCGGCATCGATCGCGTCGATCAGGTACTGCGACATGGTCGCCGTGAGGTCCTGGCCGCGAATCACCAGCAGCACGCGCCGGCAGTACCGGGCCAGATGCAGGACCGCCTGCCCGGCTGAGTTGCCGCCGCCGACCACGCACGCATCCCGGTCCTGCAACCCGTGCGCCTCCGAGACGCTCGCGCCGTAATACACCCCGGCTCCGACGAGCTTCTCCAGCGCCGGTACGTCGAGCCGCCGGTACGCCACGCCCGTCGCGAGAACGACCGCACGCGCCGTTACCTCACCGACCGCACCGATCCTCGCGACGAACCGGTCACCGCGCCGCTCCAGCTCCTCCACGCTCCGCATCAGGACGAAATGTGCCCCGAACACCCACGCCTGCTGGTAGCCGCGCTGCGCCAGCTCGGACCCGCGGATGCCGCGCGAGAATCCCAGGTAGTTGCGGATCAGCGAACTCGTCCCGGCCTGACCACCGATCGACTCGCGCTCCACGACCAGCGTCCGCAGACCCTCGGACGACCCGTAGACGGCCGCCGCCAGACCGCCCGGACCGGCACCGATCACGAGGAGGTCGAAACAACGGTCCGCGTCGTCGGCGAGACTCGTTGGTACGCCCCACGCTTCGGCGATCTCCGCGTCGGTCGGATCGTGCAGCACCGCGCCGCCGACGGCCGGCATCCAGACCAGCACGCCGGCGCCCGGATCCGGTTCGCCGATGAACGTGAGCGCGTCGTTGGCCAGCGCCGTACCGCTCTCCCGGAACGCACTCGGGATGCCGTTGCGGGCCAGCAGGCTGCGGATCGCCTGACCGCGGACCGACGCGCCGCCCGCGATCACGACCACCTCGCGCAGGTTGGCGACCTCGTACCGCGACCACTCCTGGACGAACTCCGCGACCGTCCGGTGGAACAGCTCGTCGTGCCCGATCCACGGCTTCAGTACGTAATAGTTGATGTCGCCGACCGACATCGCGGACAGGATCGCCGACGCCGTGGTCCGCTCGGCCCATGCGCCCCACTCGATCAGCAGCGCCCGGCGGGCATCCGGGTGCAACGTCCGCGACGCCGCGAGGATCTGCGCGCGTTCGTCGTCCGGCAGGGCGTGGTCGACGAGCACCACGGCGACCCGCTGTTCCCAGTCGTGTGCCCGCTGCAAGCAGTCCAGCGCGGCCGCCGCCGTCAGTTCGCCGCGGACCCGGAAGTCCGCCCCGAAGCCGCGATCCAGCTCCGTCTCGCACCGCTCCAGACGCTCCGGGTCAGCGTCGACGACGAGCAGCACCGGCCTGGCCGTACGCAGCCTGGGCCCGCCCCCGGGTTCCCCACCCATGGTTGTGACGGTAGGGCCGCAGGCCCGGACCCGCAATGGACAAAGCGTTTGACCGGTCCAGAGTTGCGGCGGTCAAGTGGACTACTCCGGGCGGACGGATGCTGCCTAGCGTGAAGACATGACCGAGACCCCGAAGACCAACTCCGTACTGTCGCTGCTGGGTTCGCAGACGCCGTCGATTCCGGACGGTGCGCACGTGATGACGGCGACGGTCGAGTTGCCGCCCGGCGACGCCGGATCGCCACCGCACCGGCATTCCGGGCCGGTGTTCGGGTACATGGTCGAAGGCGAGATGATCTTCGAGCTCGAGGGCGAGCCGGAGTACGTGATCAAGGCCGGCGAGGCGTTCTGGGAGCCGGGCGGCGACGTGGTCCACTACCAGGCGGCGAACAACCTGGCCGACTCCTGGAGCCGGTTCGTGGTGGTGATGATCTGTGCGCCCGGGCAGGACATGCTGACGTACCTGAGCGACGAAGAGCTGGCTGAGCGCGCCGACCGGCGGGCGCCGCGTCCGGCGGGGAAGTGAGGACGACGATGCGGATCTTCTTGGCAGGCGCCTCGGGTGCGGTCGGCAGGCAGGCGATTCCGGCCCTGCTGGCCGCCGGGCACGATGTGGTCGGCCTCGGGCGCGGGCAGAAGTCCTGCGACACGATCGCCGCACTGGGCGCGGAGCCGGTTCTCGGTGACGTGTACGACGCCGACGGCCTGGCCGAGCTCGTCCGCGCCGCGCGACCTGACGTCGTGATGCACCAGCTGACCGATCTCGGCGCAGGCGACC
>DASSDE010000620.1:0-2125 GCA_035697365.1 Kribbella sp.
TGACCGGCGGCGTACTCGGTCGTGGACAGCGCCCAGGCCCAGCCCCCGGGACCGGGATTGCCGGAGCAGGCGCCGTCGGTGTACACCGAGCGGGCGCCGACCGGGACAGTCATGTCGGCAGGACGGGGACGGCGAGCGCGAGTAGTAGGCATCAGGGCGCAACAGTACTCGGATCGGATCTGGCCGGCCCGCATCAGGGAACACCCGAGTCGGACGACCGGTGTGCACAGGCAGGGGTTACGGCCCACTTACAGGTGTCGTACTGCCGTGTCGGGCCGTCGTTTCGCGCCGATGATCCAGTCATGAACAATCCCCTTGTCCTTGATCCGAGCGGCCGCCGGCGCCGCGCCGAGGAAGAAGTGCTGCACCGTTCGGCGGGCCCGGTCCTCGTCGACGTCCTCGGCGAGAAGGCCTGGGCGATCGGGCATCACGACCTGCTCGTCCAACTGCTCGGCGACAGCCGGGTGTCGAAGGACCCGCGCCAGCATTGGCCGCGGTTCATCAACGGCGACATCGTCGGCAAGTGGCCGCTGTACCTGCAGGTTTCGGTCGACAACATGTTCACCGCGTACGGCAAGGACCATCGCCGCCTGCGCCGCCTGGTCAGTCCGGCGTTCTCCGGACGTCGTACGGCGCAACTCCTGCCGGCGATCGAGGCGAACACCGAAGCGCTGCTCGATGCGCTCGCAGCACGGACGCCGGGGCCCGTGGACCTACGTCAATCCTTCGCGGCCCAGTTGCCGGTCGCGGTCATCAGTGATCTGTTGGGAATCCCAACGACCATGCGCACTGGATTCCGGGAGCGCATCGACCGGATCTGGGACACTACGAACACCGCGGACGAAGCCGTACAGGCCACGAAGGACGCCTATGCGATGCTGCACGACTTCGTGGCGCTGAAGCGTGCCGAGCCCGCCGACGACCTGACCAGTGCGCTGATCGCGGCCCGCGACGACGAAGGCGACGGCTCCGCACTCACCGAGACCGAACTGGTCGACACGCTGCTGCTCGTGATCGCCGCCGGGTACGAGACCACCATCAACCTGCTCGACTCCGCCGCCACCGCCCTGCTCTCGAACCCCGGCCAGCGCGAACTCGTCCGGACCGGAGGGGTCGAGTGGTCGGCGGTCGTCGAGGAGACGCTGCGGTTCGCCTCACCGGTGAGCCAGATGCCGATGCGGTACGCCGTCGAGGACATCCCACTCGCGACCGGGGAGACGATCCGCAAGGGCGATGCCATTCTGGCGTCGTACGGCGCCGCGAGCCGGGACCCCGAGCTCCACGGCGAGACCGCCAAGATCTTCGACGTCACCCGCACCGACAAGCAGAACGTTGCCTTCGGCCACGGTGTGCACTACTGCCTGGGCGCCCCGCTGGCCCGCGCCGAGGCGTCGATCGCCCTCCCCCGGCTCTTCGAACGCTTTCCCGGCCTGTCTCTCGCCGTCGGGGTCGACGAGCTGGAGCCGCTCCCCAGCATCCTGGGCAACGGGCACAGCACGCTCCCGGTTCACCTGGGTACCGCGTCGGTGTGATCCCCGGTGACGTCGGCAAGGGCAAGGCGCAACTCGGTTCGGGACGTCACCGAGAGCTTGAGGTAGACCTTGTGCAGGTGCTACTCGACGGTTCTCGGGCTGATCGACAGCGTGGTCGCGATCTCGGGATCGGATCGGCCGTCGCGCGCCGGCGAAGCGATCCGGGCCTCCTGCGGCGTCAGCCGACAGGCAGGCTCCGGACCGGTGCCGCGGCCGGCCCGCGCGGCGCTCCGCCGCCAGTACGGGACACTCCTCGCATCGTCATCGAACAGTCCGCCCAACGCGGGCTCTCACCCCTTACGGAGATCAGGAGCCGGCGCGCCGAGCAGCTCGATGCGTGCCCGATTCCACGCGATACGTACTGCGGCCTGGACCGCCCTCGACGTGTGGCCGAGGATGCGTACGGCCGCGCCGCGACCGCTCGGCAACTCGGTCACGCCGGCCAAGATCTCCGGTACGTCGGCGAGCGCGTCCCGAAGCAGCGCGACCACCTCGGACGACGGCGTACCGGAGCAGATCACCTGCAGACTTGCCAGCACGTCATAGCCGCCGAGTACGCCTGCTGAGGTCGGATCGTCGATCTCGCCGGGCCT
>DASSDE010000621.1:0-3517 GCA_035697365.1 Kribbella sp.
CCGCGGCAGAAGTCGCTCGAGATCACCTCGGTCGGCCGGAAGTGCCGGCGCGCGAACGTCGACTTGCCGGAACCGCTCGCACCGACGAGCACCACGAGACAGAGCTTGGGGATCTCCATCAGCCCGTCACCTCCCGCCGGAACAGGGCGAGCTGGGTCGGCGGACCCACCGCGGGATCGTCGGGTCCGACCGGCCGGAACTCGACGGCATAGCCGTACCGGCCGGCCACCTGTGTCGCCCAGGCCCGGAACTCGGCGCGGGTCCACTCGAAGCGGTGGTCAGGGTGCCGGAAGTTGCCGGCCGGGAGGGACGGGAAGCGCACGTTGTACTCACTGTTCGGGGTGGTGAAGACGGCCGCGGCAGGGTGCGCGGCGCGGAAGACCGAGTCCGCCAGGGCCGGCAGCCGCGGCGGGTCGACGTGTTCGACGACCTCCATCAGGACGACGGCGTCGAGGCCGGCCAGACGCTCGTCGGCGTACGTCACCGACGACTGCAGGAACTTGAGCCGGTCGCGCTGCCGGTCCGGCAGGTCGTCGTAGTGCAGCCGCCGTTTCGCGGCGAGCAGCGACCGGACCGACACGTCGGTCGCGATCAGCTCGCCCACGAACGGGTCCTTCAGCAGCTCGCCGACCAGGGCGCCCTCACCGCAGCCGATGTCCGCGATCCGGCGCGCGCCAAGCTCCTGCAGTACGCCGGCCACTGTCGTGCGACGCTCGACGGCCAGGGAGACCGAGCCCTCTTCGGTGGATTCCTCCGCGAGCTCGGCACCGTCCACCTCGGTCAGCCGCTCCAGGGCGGCATCGGTCAGGTAGCGCCGGTGCGCGAGGTAGCGGCGCGAGATCAGATCCTTCTCCGGGTGCGCGGCCAGCCAGCGTTCACCGGCCCGTACGAGCTTGTCGACCTCGTCGGATCCGACCCAGTAGTGCTTCGCGTCGTCGAGGACCGGGAGCATCACGTACAGGTGGTTGAGCGCGTCCGCCAGCCGCAGTACGCCGGTCAGCCGCAGGTCGACGTACCGCGAGTCGCCCCAGGCGGGGATCTCCGGGTCGAGCGGTACCGGGCGGGCGTCGACGGTCCAGCCGAGCGGTTCGAACACGCGCCCGGCCAGGTCGGCGCCGCCCCGGCAGGGCAGCGCCGGGACGTGGACCTCGAGCGGGATGGCGCGTGCGGCCAGGTCCGGACGGGCGTCGCAGCGGCCGTTCATCGCCGTACGGAAGAGTTTGCCGAGCGCGACCGCGAGCAGGCTGGACGCGGCGTACGGGCGGTCGTTCACGTACTGGCCGAGCGTGAACCCCTCGGTCGCCTTGCCACGGCCGGCCTTCACCAGACCGATCGGGTCGATCTCCAGCAGCACCGCGGCCGTGCAGCGCTCGTCGCTCGCCTCCGGGTAGAACACATGGGCCGAGCCCCCGGTGACGTCGATCGCCTGCGGTCGCGCCGGGTTCTTGTGCAACAGGAACCCGAAATCGCTCGCAGGTGCGTCTACTCCGGCCAGATCAGTACCAAGCGTAAGGAACACCCGACGTATTCGACCACGGGCCAAGGATTGAGACACGCGGTTTAGGGGCTGGCGTGTTGGAGGAGATGGTTCTAGCTTGAGAACAGAAGATGAGTCGCTACGGACCGTTCTTCCCCGCTGACACTCAGTACATGTCCCCGGTTTGTGGCGAGAGCCCACCCACGCCAGCACTACGGGGAAAGGATCATGGCCGCTCTCTCAGGCATCCCGGGGTGTCGCCGGTGAAACCCCAGACGTTCGAACTCGTCCGTTACACCGACATCAGTGGAGTTTCCGGGACCGGCGTCGTCGCCGAAGGCTGCGTGTTCACCGACGGCTCGGTCGCACTGCGCTGGCACGGCGCGAACCCCTCGACGGCCGTCTGGCCGGACCTGGACTCCATCCTCGCCGTCCACGGCCACTGCGGCGCCACCGTCGTGCGCTGGCTGGACGTCTCCGAGATGGAGCCCGTCCCGGGGACCGACCTGCTGCCCGGCGAACTCACCCACATCCTCGCCACTGGCAGGCGCACCCACACCGGCACACGGGCCGTCGCCTCGGCCTGACCCGCGCCGGCCATCGGCCCTGCAGCTCAGGGAGTGAGGCCGGTCAGGGCAAAGAATTCCGCGCGGGAACTGGGGCTGTTGCGGAGCGTGCCGTGCAGCGCCGACGTGACCGTACGGGAGCCGACGGCCCGGACGCCGCGCAACGACATGCACTGGTGCTCGGCCTCGATCACGACACCGACACCCTTCGGGTCCAGATGATCCTGCAGCCAGTCCGCGACCTGCTTGGTCAGCCGCTCCTGCACCTGGAAGTCACGGGCGAACAGCTCCACCACGCGGGCCAGCTTCGACAGGCCGAGGATCCGGTCGCCGGGCAGGTACCCGACGTGGGCCACGCCCTGGAACGGCAGCAGGTGGTGCTCGCACAGCGACTGGACCGGGATGTCCTTGGCCAGGACGAGCTCGTCGTACCCCTCGTCGTTGGGGAACGTGGTCAGCTCGAACTCCCGCGGGGTGAGCATCTCCGCGTACGCGTTCGCGACCCGCCGCGGGGTGTCCGCGAGGTGGGCGCTCTGCGGGTCCCGCCCGAGCGCCTTCAGCAGGTCCGCGACGGCGCGCTCCGCGGCGGGGAGATCGATCTGCTCGCGGCGGGCGACGATATGCAAGGGGACGGACTCGAGGTCGGCCGAGATCGCCATGCGCACACTCCTGAGGTATCAGCGGACAAACATCATACTGTTCTACCAACCGAAGTTGTCGATAGAATCATCCCGTGGACAGTTCCTGGGACGCCTCGGTACAGGCCGTCGCCGTGCTGGAGGAGCCGACCCGCCGCCGGCTGTACGAGTACGTCGCCGGTCAGGAGGCCCCGGTCAGCCGGGACGACGCCGCGACCGCGCTCGGGATCCCGCGGACCACAGTTGCGTTCCACCTCGACAAACTCACCGACGAGGGGTTGCTGGACACCTGCTACGAACGACGGAGCGGGCGGACCGGTCCCGGCGCGGGGCGTCCGGCGAAGCTCTATCACCGGTCGGACCGTGAGATCGAGATCACTCTCCCCGAGCGCCAGTACGCGGTCGCGGGCCAGCTACTCGCGGCGGCGATCCAGGACTCCGAGACCGGCGAGATCACGCCGCGTGAGGCGGTCAACCGGCGCGCCGCCGAATACGGCGAGACCCTCGGCCGGACGGCACGTGCCCGCCACAAAAAAGTCGACCCCCACAACGAACTACTGGAAGGGGTAGGCGACGCGTTGCTGGTGGAGGTGCTGGAGGCGCTGGGTTTCGAGCCGCGCGTGCTGGCGGACGGGATCGCGCTGGCCAACTGCCCGTTCCGGCGGCTGGCGAAGGAACACCCGCAACTGGTCTGCGGTATGAACCTGCACCTCGTCGCCGGGCTCCTGACGAGCCTGGACACCCCGCTCCGCGCGGAGCTCGCCCCCACACCGGGCCACTGCTGCGTACGTCTCGTACAGTCGAGCCGTGGCTAAGGCGAAGCAGGGGCTGGGGAC
>DASSDE010000622.1:0-7824 GCA_035697365.1 Kribbella sp.
GGCGGTGGCGCAGCCGGCCATCAGCCCGCCGCCGCCGACCGGAACGAGCAGCGCACCGAGGTGCCCGACCTCTTCGATCAGCTCGAGCGCCACCGTCCCCTGCCCGGCCATCACGTCGTAGTGGTCGTACGGCGGGATCAGTGTGCACCCACGTTCCGCGGCCAGCGCCTCGCCCAGGGCGGTCCGGTCCTGGGTGTACCGGTCGTACGTCACCACCTCGGCGCCGTACCCACGGGTGGCGGCGAGCTTCGTCGGCGGCGCGTCCTCGGGCATCAGGATGACCGCCGGCGTACCGGCGAGGCGTGCCGCCAGCGCGACCGCCTGCGCATGATTCCCCGAGGAGTACGCGGCGACGCCCGCCGCGAGCTGCTCCGGACCGAGCCGGCTGACCGCGTTGTACGCGCCACGGAACTTGAATGCACCGATCCGCTGGAAGTTCTCCGCCTTCAGGAAAACCTGCGCGCCGACCCGCTCGTCGAGCGTCCGCGAGGTGAGGACCGGGGTCCGGTGCGCGACCCCGGCGAGCCGGGCTGCGGCGGCCTGGACATCTGTGAAACTCAGCCCGGTCATGGGGCCTCCCGGTCTGGACTGAGGAGCGGAGGGAGCGGAGCGACCGGAGTGACGAGGGAAGACCGGGAGTTCCAGCCCCATGACCCACCGCGACGGAGTCGCGGCATAAATACTGTCATGGAAAGAAAGTTAGAGCATGTCAAGACGCGGCGGACTGCTCCGTACTGATGCATGAAGGCGCCCGATCCGCGGGGGCCGGGTCTGAAGGAGACATCGTGAAGTACCTACTGGTCCTGAATGTGAACCCCGACGTGATCGCCGCGCTGCCCGAGGCGGAGCAGCAGGCGATCGGCGCCGGTCACCAGAAGTTCATGGACACCATCAAGGCGTCCGGCGAGTTCCACAGTACGGTCGCGCTGCAGCAGCCGTCCGAGTCGGCGGTGGTCCGGGTCCGCAACGGCGTACCGGCGGTCACCGACGGTCCCTTCGTGGAGTCCAAGGAGTTCCTCGGCGGCTACTACCTGATCGACGTCGCGTCCCGGGAACGGGCCTGCGAGCTGGCGGCGATGATCCCGGACGCGAGCATCGAGGGGCTCGGCGTGGAGATCCGCGGGGTCGAGTTCGCGGACGGTCTCTGAGCTCCCGGGCAGGCCAAGGGGGTTTCTCCGGTACGCCGGTGAAACCCCCTTGTTTTCTTGCGTTCTCAGTCGGTCTGGTCGTCGACGTTCGCCTCGGCCGCGTTCCGCTTGATCGAGTCGATGCCGTTCATCGCGGAGGACTTGGTCTGGTAGCTTTCGCTGCTGGTCGCGATGACCTCGCCGTTCCCGGCCTTCAAACGGAACCGGAACTCCCCGGACTTGTCCTTGTACAGCTCGAACTTCCCCGCCATCGATGTACCTCCATAGAGAGTGTTATCGCTCCGTTTCGGAGCGTAGTCCTCGCTGGCGGTTCGCGCCGCTCAGACACACATCACCGGGCGAGTAGGCCGCGAATGCCGGCGACTGCGAGCTCCACGCCGATCAGGTAGTACCGGTCCTGGGAGGCCGGGCAGATCAGTGCGCCGGCTGCAGAAGTGATCAGCGGATACTGCTCCGGCGAGAGCGCGGCGAGGCCCGCGCGCTTGCGGCGCAGTGAGGCCTCGCGGGCCTCCGGGTCGCTCACCTCGCGGGCGACCGGGTCGGTGGTGACGAGCGCAATCAGCGAGCAGATCGACTGCCGGCCGACCTCGGCGGCGTCGTCGACCGGGAATCCTCCCTCGATCAGCAACTCCAGGGCCCGCTCGGCCAGCGCGAGGCCCGGCTCGGTGATCAGGATCCGCGTGAGCGTGAGGTCCGCGAGCCGGGGATGGGCGCGGAGCGCGTCGACGAAGGCGGTCAGCAGCGCGTGCAACTGCTTGTCCCACGGCTCGTCGGTCGGCTCGGGCAGAACGATGTTGGCCAGCACGCGATCGCCGAGCGCCGCCAGCAGATCGTCCTTGTCCTTGAAGTGCCGGTACAGCGCCATCGGTGTGACGTCGTGGTGCGCGGCCAGCTTCCGGAACGAGACGGCGGCCGGTCCCTCGTCGTCGGCGATGGCCAGCGCGGTCTCCACGACCCGCTCCGGATCGAGCCGGCGGGCGGTCTCTTTGGTGATCACGTTGACAAGTCTACACCGTAGACCTACTGTCTACTCCGTAAGCTTACGGCGTATACATACACCGTAGACAAGACTTCCGAATGAGGTACGGCGATGCGACGCAGTCCTTGGGCCACCCTGGCGGTACTGGCTCTCGCGCAGTTCATCGTGGTGCTCGACGTGACGATCGTGAACGTCGCGCTGCCCCACATCCAGGCGGACCTGAACTTCTCCGCCGACTCCCTGCAGTGGGTGATCAACGCGTACACCCTGCTGTTCGGCGGCTTCCTGCTGCTCGGCGGGCGGATGGCCGACCTGCTCGGCCCGCGCCGGGTGTTCACCGCGGGCCTGGTGCTCTTCGGGGCCACCTCGCTGATCGCGGGGCTGTCCAACTCGCCCGAGTTCCTGATCGCGGCGCGGGCCGTTCAGGGGCTCGGCGGCGCGCTACTGTCGCCGGCGGCGCTGGCGATCCTGACCATGACCTTCGCCCACGGTCGCGAGCGCAACATCGCGATGGGCGTCTGGGGCGGTCTGGCCGGCCTCGGCGGCACGCTGGGTGTGGTCGCGGGCGGCGTGCTCGTCGACTCGCTCAGTTGGCAGTGGGTGTTCTTCGTGAACGTTCCGATCGTGATCGCACTGATCGCGCTGATCCCGGTCTTCGTACCCGATCTGCGGCACAGCGCCGGCCGGCGGACGTTCGACACTCTCGGGGCAGTTCTGGGTACTGCGGGGCTGATGGCTGTTGTCTACGGGGTGGTGCGCTCGGAGCCCTCCGGGTGGGGTTCGTTCGAGGTCGTCGGCGTACTGACCGCGGGGGTCGTGCTGCTGGCCGCGTTCGTCTTCGTGGAAACCCGTTCGGCGGCGCCGCTGGTTCCGCTGCGGTTGTTCCGGTCGCGGGCGCTCAGTGTGTCGGGTGCGACGCTGGCGCTGAACGGTGCTGGGTTCTTGTCGATGTTCTTCCTGACGGCCATCTATCTGCAGCAGGTGCGCGGCGACAGTGCGCTGGACGCCGGCATTCACTTCCTGCCGATGGGCGGCGCGGCGATCGTCGGCGCGGTGCTCGCTTCGCAGTTGGTCCAGCGGCTCGGTACTCGTACGGTGCAATTGATCGGCGCCGTACTGAGTGTTGCGGGTCTGCTGCTGCTCTCGCAGGCCGACGCCACCGGTAGCTACGTCAGCCAGTTGCTGCCCGGTCTGATCGTGTTCGGCTTCGGCATCATCGGCGTCGGCGTACCAGGCCAGATCAATGCGGTCTCCGAGGTCCGTCCGGTCGAGGCCGGTGCCGCCTCCGGTGTGGTCAACGCGATGTACCAGGTCGGCGGTGCGCTCGGGCTGGCGATCGTCACCACGCTGTCCATCACGCACACCACCAACGAACTGACGCACGGTGCGACGCAGCTCCAGGCACTCCAGGCCGGGTACGAGCGAGGTCTGTTCGCAGCCGCGGTGTTCGCGGTCGCCAACGTTCTGCTGACCCTGGCCACTCCGCAGCTCCAGCCGACCTCGGAGCAGCTCGCCGAGGCGACCGCCGCCGCCTAATTTGCCAACGGCAACCTCTCCTCGCTTTAGGGTGATTGCCGTGCGCAAACTGAACTGGCCGGACTGTAGCAATGTCAGGGACCTCGGGGGACTGCCCGGAGCCGAAGGCGAGGTGCAGGTGGGGAGACTGGTTCGAAGCGACAACCTCGACCAGCTCACCCCTGCCGGCCTCGCCGCGATCGAGGGGTACGGCATCACCAGGTTCGTCGACCTGCGGAGCGGCTGGGAGTGCGAGAAGTACCCATCCCCGTACGGAACGGACCCCCGCTGGCGGAACGTACCGCTGTGGGAGCCGGCGGACGAGGATGTGTCCGGTTTCGACCTGTACGAGCAGTACCGCATCCTGATCGACGACTTTGCCGCCCGGGTCGCTCCTGCTGTCGCTGCGATTGCCGATGCACCGGACGGCTGCGTGGTGGTGAACTGCCACGCGGGCATGGACCGGACCGGCATCGTGGTTGCCCTGGCCCTGGATCTGATCGGCGTACCGCTCGACCTGATCGCCGCCGACTACGAGGCCTCCGGCCAGTCCGGCGATTTCGTCCGCCGACTGCTCTCCCACATTCGTCAGCAGTACGGCGGCACGGAGGAGTACCTGCTCGGCGCCGGAATGACTGCTGGACAAGTGGGTGGGTTGCGGAGTCGCCTGCTGGGGTGATCCCTGATGTTTGTTCGATCCGATGTCGCCATGGTTGAGGCAACGGACGGACGACAGAGGAGATCGGGATGTTGATGGCATGGGTGACCGCTGCGGCCCTGGCGGTGGGACCGGCGGTTCCGGCAGGCGAGCTGCAGCAAGGGCTCGACGGCGTCGTGGCGATCGGGGCGGTTGCCGAGGTACGGGACAACGGCAAGGTCTGGCGGGGCAGTAGCGGGATCGCGGAGCTGGCGAAGACGCGGAAGGCTCCGGTGGCGGGGCGCTTCCGGGCCGGCAGCATCTCGAAGACGTTCGTCGCCACCGTCGTACTGCAGCTTGTCGCCGAGGGACGGATGCGGCTCGACGATCCGGTGGAGCGGTACCTGCCGGGTGTCGTACCGAACGGCGAGAACATCACCGTACGGCAGCTGCTCAACCACACCAGCGGCCTGTACGACTTCAAGAAGACGCTGGTGCTGCCGCCGGGCGCGGAGTTCTACACCTACCAGTACCGGACCTGGACCGCCGCCGAACAGATCGCCCGCGCGGTCGCCAACCCGCCGGTGTTCAAGAAGCCGGGCTCGCAGTTCGACTACTCGAACACGAACTACCTGGTGCTCGGCGAAATCATCGAGAAGGTCACCGGGCGGACGTACGGCGAGGAGATCGAGCGCCGACTGATCCGGCCGCTGCGGCTGCACGGCACCTCGATGCCCGGTACGTCGACGCGCATCCGCGGCCCGCACATGCACGGCTACGTACCGAAGGACGGCGAGATGCTCGACTTCACCGAGATGAACCCGTCGCTGTTCGGGGCCGCCGGCGAGCTGATCTCGACGACGCACGACCTGAACACGTTCTTCGGCGCGCTGCTCGGTGGGCGGCTGCTCCCGGCACAGCTGCTCGCGGAGATGAAGCAGCCAGGCACCGAGGGCGGTACGTACGGGCTGGGGCTGTCCTGGCACCAGACGGCTTGCGACGTGCGGGTGTACGGCAACGATGGCGACGCGCTCTCGTATCAGGCCTACGCGTTCTCCACCGAGGACACCCACAAGCAGGTCGCGGTGGCGGTGACACCGCACCTCCCCGCGAACCCGGACGATTCCGTCGACGCGCTCGTCGACCGGGCAATCTGTGGCTGAAACAGGTCACCGAGTGTGACCCATTGTGACATTGCCGACGCGGCGGTTTGGTGATCGGGCGAAACGGCGACACTGGTATGGATGCCTTGTTGCCATCTCCCGAAGGGGTCCGGGACCTTGGAACTCGCCTTGCTCGGTGCCGATGACTGGCCGCTCGCCCGGGAGGTTCGCCTCCGGGCCCTGAAGGATTCGCCAACGGCCTATCTCGCGGACTACGAGATCGAGGTGACGGTCGGTGAGGACGGCTGGCGGGAGCGGTTCACCCGGATGCACTGGGTGGTCGCCCGGGACGCGGAGCGGGTGATCGGGATGGCGAGCTCGGTACGGGTCCCCGGTCGGCCGGCTGACGAGCGGCACGTCGAGTCGGTGTGGGTCGACCCGCGCTACCGGCGGACCGGTGTCCTGCGGGCGCTCCTCGGCCAGTTGGCCGCCGAGGAGCCCGCGGTCAGTGAGTGGCGGGTGTGGGTGCTGGACACGAACACAGTCGCGTTCGAGGTGTACGACCGGCTCGGGTTCAGCCCCACGGGAGAACGCCAGCTGCTCTCAGACGGCTCCGGCCGCCGCGAAATTCGTCTCCGATCCGGCCGGTAGGCCGTAGCCGCAGAACGCCCACTGGGACAGCTGCAGCTCGGTCAGAGCGTCGCGGTTGCTCAGCCCTGACGGCAGGTTGCAGAGCATCTTCTGCCACATGGTTTCGTCCCGCTGCCAGCTGTCCACGAAGTCGGCGCACAGCTCCGGTGAGATGCGGTTCGCCCACTCGTTCGCGGTGTCCAGCGACTTCTTCATCTTGGCGTACTCGACGACGTCGAGGCGGCCACCGACCCGGTCGAGTCGCTGGATCGTCTCCTCGATCGTCTGCAGCCGGTCGTCCTTGAAGTCCCGCCACAGGCGCGGCTTCTTCGCGGCGGTCAGGTGATCGTCGAAGCTCTCCGGCCCGCGCTCGAGCTCGGCGTACAGGCCCTCGGCGAGCAGGTCGCCGAACTCCTCCCGCGCAGCCCGTTCATGATCCGCGAACGGGTCGTACTCCTGCTGCAGGGCGTCGCCGACCCGCGGCAGCCGACGCTCCGCGGCATGCCGGGCGAAGAAGAACCAGTCCTCGTTGTAGACGTCGGCGAAGAACGACAGGTCCGGATACTGCAGGTTCACGCCGAGCGTGGCCCCGCTGACGAACACGTCCTGGGTGAACCCGACGATCCGTCGTGCGTGACAGACCACCGAGTTGTCCGGGAACTTGGTGCTCGCCATCGACGCCACCGGGTGCCGGTCGAGGTACCCCGCCAGGCGGCCGATGTCGCGCGCGCCGAAGCCGTACACGTCGTCGTCGAGAAACAGGATCTTGCTCCAGCCGCGCAGTCTGCCGAGCAGCAGACCGATGTTGCGCTTGGCACTGAGATCGCTCGACCGGCCCGCCGAGGCGAGCTGAAAGTTCTCGGCCGAGGTCAGCGGAGCGGGACACGGCGGCCGGTAGTCGTCGGGGACCTGGACGACCAGGGCGCGGGCCCCGAACGTCCTCTTGACGCGGTCGACGACCTGGGTGAGCTGTGCCTGCCTACTGCACAGGATGACGAGCGGTACGTTCAGCCGGGCGGACAACTTGATCACCGGCCGGAGTGCGGACGCGGGCCGTGCCGTCGGTACGACGATCGCGTCCAGCCGGCTGTTCGCGCTGGTGGCGACGGGCGCCGATCCGTTCAGCAGCAGGCCGGCGTGGGAGAGCGCTTGGGTGTTCCTGGGGCTCATGTGTCTTCATCCTCGGGGGACCACTCGAAGAGGCGGTTCTCCGAGATTTCAAGGTCAGGGGTGACAGCTTCACCATTGATCACTGGAACCCGCATCAGGAGACCGAAGATGCCGTTGGGGAACCTGTTGGCCAAGTAGGCCTCGTTCCGTTCGCGGACGGAGTCGTCGGTGAGCGTCCGGACCGCGCCGAGGACACCCCGGCTGTAGACGCCGTTGCAGATCGTGATGGTGCGGCTCTGATTGAAAGGGTTGGGAAGTCGGGCGAGCAGGGCGACGTCTTCGACGAGCTCCCGCGGTGAGTCGCCCTTCCAGGCGTCCTGGGCCTGTTCGGCTTCGAGTTCGGCCTTGGACGGTGCGTCGGGGTCGGCGTCCTTGATCGTTTCCCAGACCGGTAGGTACTCACGTCCGTCGCGGGACCGGAAGATCTCGCCGTCGGCGAGGTCGGGCACCTGCAGTTGCCGGATCGGCAGATTGTCGAGGACGCGAAGCAGCCGGCTGGTCACGTTGTTCCAGGCGATGCCGCCGATCAGGATGAGATGGCCGGACAGGTGGTCCGCGCTCACCTCCGACGGCAGCCGGTGCCGCACGCGGAGCTCCGGGTTGGAGGCGCGTACGTGACCCCACATCTCGATCAGAGCATCG
>DASSDE010000623.1:0-2821 GCA_035697365.1 Kribbella sp.
CGTGAACCGCATCCGCTTGCCGAACTCGACGAACCGACCGGTGCCTCCGGCAACATGATCGAGCCGCATCCAGTTCTCGTCGTCGAGATACACCAGCAGACCGGCCTGCTGGTAGTTCCGCACGGTGTCGGTGCCGACGTCCAGCTTCAGCTTGGTCTCCACCACGAAGTTGCCCGTGGGCTGGTCGCGGAGCAGCAGCGAGGCCTTCGCGGAGGTGTTGTTGTCGGACAGGTCGTTCGCCTCCGTCTTCCACTGCAGTGCGCCGTTGGCGACCGTGGCGTCCGGACTGACGTTCCGCCACGTCCAGCCTGCATCGAGACCGCGTCTGAACTCATCGGAGTACCGTGCGTCGACACGACCGATGTGCGGCGTCGGTGCTGCGTGCGTCACCGGCTTGTAGAGCGGTGCGACGGAGAAGTTGCCCGCGTCACCCACTGGCGCGGCGGCTCCGAGCCCTGGCGGCGCAGGCAGTTGGAGCGTCGCGAGCGGATCACCCAAGCGGTCCTCACTGAACTCTGCGGTCGCCTTGTTGCCCCGGATCTCCAGCGAGACAGTGCCTGGTACGTCGAGCGGTAGCGGCACTGAACGAGTAAGGCCTGGGTTAGTGGTCAGCTGGAGGTTCCCGTGGTCCACAGTCGCGCTCACGCGGCCGCCGCGCGCAGACACTCCCTGGCCTGTACCCGTGACATCAGCCTCGACTCGTACGTCACCGGATGCGGCAGTGGACGTGGTGACCGGAGCGGCCGCGCTGGACTCGCTCGGCCCGGCGCCCGCATTGACAGTCGGCCAGCCGTCGATCCAGTCCAGGCGGTCGAGCAGCATCGGGCGGAGCAGCCAGCCGTTGCTGTTGGTCACGTACGGATCCGTGCGGTCCACCGCGTGGTACGCGAACCACTGCTGGCCGCTGAGGTCCGTGACGATCGACGAGTGTCCGGTACCGACCCAGCGGTTGCCGTTCGACGCGACGACCGGCGTACCACCAGTACGCGAGGCATTCAGGTCGTTCCCGTAGCGGTCCACGAACGGGCCGAGTGGACTGCGGGACCGTCCCGCGAAGACCGCGTACCCCGTGGTCGCTCCGGCGCAGCAGTTCGCGGAGGAGCCGAACAGGTAGTAGTACCCGTCGTGCTTCACGACGTACGGGCCTTCGAAGCGGTCGCGGGCGACATCGGTGACCGCTCCGACGGTGCGCAGACCGTCAGGTGTCAGCCGTACGGCATGGATGCCGCCGTTGTAGCTGCCCCAGTACAGGTAGCGCGTACCGTCCGTGTCGGTGAACTCGGCCGGGTCGATGGTCCACTGGAATCCACCGTCGGCCGCTGGACGTGGCGCTACGACCGGTGCTCCGGAGTCGGTCCACGGGCCGGCCGGAGTGGGTGCGGTCGCGGCACCGATCGCGTAGTCCCAGTTGTCCGGCGTCGTGGTGGTGTTGTGGACGGTGAAGTACAGCACGTACTTCCCGCCGACGTACCGGATGTCCGGCGCCCAGAACCCGCTGGTCGGGTCCGCCCAGGTCGGACGGTTGTCCGCGTTGAACACCGAGCCGACCTTCTCCCAGTGCGTGAGGTCGCGGGAGCGGGCGATCTTGTACGAGTCGCCGTCGTGCCCGTCCTTGGCGTACGGGCCGCCGGTCGAGTACGCGTACCACCAGCCGTCGCGGCCCTTGATCATCGAGGGATCGGGGAAGTCGGCGGAGTAGTTGGCGGTGACGGGATTGGAGTAGCCGGCGGCAGGTGCTGCCGCGGCATGGGTCACGGAGGTCGCGAGCAGGCTCAGGCTCGCCGCAAGCAGTGAGAGGCGGATCACATCGCCCAGCGAACCCGAACCTTCCAACGTTGTAAAGGGTCCAACCGAAGGTTGCGGTGGACCAGTTTTCGCCCGGTCGGCCGGTGGTTGCTAGCATCCGATGCGGATTCGGGCCCGTTACCACACCCACCGTAGTCTGTGGGGCAATGACTCCAGCGAGATCGTCGAGGATTGCACAGTGAGTGAAGCTCGTAGGAAGGCCGCCCCGCCGCGCCGGCGCAAGAAGCACTGGGCGCTCCGGGTTCTCGGCTGGCTTGCCGCGCTCTTCTTCCTCGGGATCATCGGCGCCGTGGCGTCGTTCTTCGTCATCTACCAGACCACGAAGATCCCCGACCCGAACGCCGAGTTCAAGACGAACACCACCACGGTGACGTTCGCCGACGGACGGAACCCGCTGGGCTCCTTCTACGACCAGAACCGGCGCACCGTGCCGCTGTCGCAGATCCCGAAGTACGTCCAGGACTCGGTGATCGCGGCCGAGGACCGGACCTTCTGGACCAACCCGGGCATCTCCCCGAGCGGCATGGTCCGGGCCGCGGTGAACATCGCCCGCGGCGAGCAGCTCCAGGGTGGATCGACGATCACCCAGCAGTACGTGAAGATCATGTACCTGACGCAGGAGCGCACGGTCTCGCGCAAGCTCAAGGAACTGTTCATCGCCACCAAGCTCGGTCGGCAAGAGGACAAGAGCAAGACCCTCGAGGGGGACCTGAACACGATCTACTTCGGCCAGGGTGCGTACGGTGTCGCCGCCGCCGGCAAGACCTACTTCGGTGTGAAAGAGCCGAGCCAGCTGTCCGTCCCGCAGACGGCCCTGCTCGCGACCGTGCTGAACAACCCTACGCTGTTCGACGTCACCGACCCGGATCCGCGCACCAAGAAGCGCATCGTCGACCGGTACCACTACGTCCTCGACGGCATGCTGCAGATGGGCACGATCACCGAGACCCAGCACAAGCAGTACAGCGCGCATCTCCCGAGCCTGGCGAAGCTGCAGAAGAAGAGCGACCGCTAC
>DASSDE010000624.1:0-4457 GCA_035697365.1 Kribbella sp.
CAGCGATCCGGTGGACAGCGCCGAGGTACTGATCGTCGCGATCCGCACGCATCAACCGGGGGAGGCCGTGCGACTCGCGTTCGAGCGCGGCGGCCATGCCCGAACGGTTACGCTCACTCTCGGCCAGCAGATCGGCTGAGCACCATGACCAGTCACGGGTTAGGCTGGTCCGGAACGTACGGAGAGGTGGGGACATGTTCGGCATCGGGCCACTGGAACTGGTCGTGATCGCGGTCGTCGCCGTACTCGTCTTCGGACCGGACCGGTTGCCGGAGTTCGCCCGGACGGCTGGCCGGCTGTTGCGGCAGGTCCGGCAGATGGTCAACAACGCGCAGAACGATCTGCGCAGCGAGCTCGGGCCGGAGTTCGCCGACCTCGAGCTCCAGGATCTGAACCCGAAGAACTTCGTCCGCAAACACCTGCTCGACCCGATGGACGAGGACGAGAAGCCCGTCACCGAGTTCTCGGACTCGACGCCGCAACGCCTCCCGGCCGGTGCAAAGCCGCCGTTCGACCCTGAGTCGACCTGACAGCGGCTCTGCGGTCAGCGCCGCGCGCGGGCGAATCCGGCGCAGGCGAGCATACCTGCGAGCGCGGGCAGCAGGGCGAGAATCCCCCACACCGGCGGGAACGGGTGGACGCCATACTCGCTGGCGAAGAGCAGAGCCAGGCCCAGGGTGAGCGTGATCAGGACCGCCAGCCCCGCGGCTCCAACCGCGACCAGGCGAGGCGTCCGCGCAAGGGCCGCCGCCAGTAGCCACATCAGTACGTTCACGATCGCGGCCGTGTAGACGAGGCCATAGATGGTTCCGGACGTCACGTCCTTGCCGTGCGCGGCGTAGCCGGCCGCTGCATGGTCGAACAGGCTCTGCCCGCCGCCCTGGTCGATGACGGCAGCTACGGCCAGCACTAGCGAGAGTAGGACCGCGAGCATCGCCGTGCCGCGTCCGGGCGCTGCCTTCGAGCGCAGAGTCGAGGGAGTTTCGGAAAGTGACTGTCTCATGCAAGTGACTGTACAAACGGTGATCGGCGCCGGTCAAGGAATTTGAGAGAGTCACTTGCTGAAGCGTGCAACTGTCTCTAAGGTCGTGGGCATGGCAACCGGTCTGCGAGAACGCTGGCGCGTGAAGGCGCGGCGAACGATTCAGGAGCGCGCGCTCGACCTGTTCGACGAGCGTGGGTTCGGTGCGGTGACGATCGAGGAGATCGCGGCCGCGGCCGAGGTGTCGCCCTCGTCGGTGTACCGGTACTTCGGCACCAAGGAAGGGCTGATCGTCGCCGACGAGTTCGACACGATGAGCGAGGAGGCGCTCGCGGAGCTCTTCGACCCCACGGACCCGGTCGGCGCCATGATCCAGATCGTCCGCGACTACGAGGCGGTGCCGTCCGACGGCGAGCCGATCCCCTGGCGCCGGATCCGGTACTTCTTCAAGGAACCGCTGGTCAGGACGGCGTTCTGCGCGTCACTGGACCGCGCGAGTCAGCGGATCGCGCCGCTGATGACCGGTGGGCAGCTCAGCGAGACGCAGGCGCGAGTGGCAGCGAACGCGCTGGTCTTCGGGTACTTCTCGGCGCTGGAGCAGTGGTACCTCGACGGTGGCGTCAGGCCCGTAGCGCAGTACGTCGAGGAAGGTCTCGACGTACTGCGTCCGATCTGGTCGGCTGCCGAACGAGAGTCAGCGGCCGGTAGCGAGTCAGCGGCCGGCGGGGGAGAGGCCTAGCTGGCGGCCGAGCAGGCCACGGGGCTTGCCGCCGAGGGTTGAGGCAATCTTCTCCAGAACCTGGGCGGCCGGGGTGTCCGGGTCGGCGATCGTGAGCGGCTGACCGAGGTCACCGCCGGAGCGCAGGCGCTCGTCGAGCGGGATCTCACCGAGCAGCGGGATCTTGTACCCGAGGCGCGCGGACAGGGTCTCGGCGACCCGCGTACCGCCGCCGGTGCCGAAGATCTCGATCCGGTGCTCGGGACCGCAGTGCGGGCAGGGCAGGTACGACATGTTCTCGACCACGCCCGCGACCCGCTGGTGCACCATCTGCGCCATCGTTCCGGCCCGTTCGGCGACCTCCGCGGCAGCCTCCTGCGGGGTCGTCACGACGATCACCTCGGCGCTCGTCAGCCGCTGGCCGACGGAGATCGCGATGTCACCGGTGCCTGGTGGGAGGTCCAGGAGCAGTACGTCCAGGTCGCCCCAGTACACGTCGGCGAGCATCTGCACGAGCGCGCGGTCCAGGATCGGGCCGCGCCAGGCGACCACCTGGTCGCGCTTCGGCTTCAGCATGCCGATCGAGATCACCTTCACGCCGTGCGCGGGCACCGGCATGATCATGTCGTCCACGGCGGTCGGGCGCTCGTCCGCGACGCCGAACATGGCCGGCACCGAGTGCCCGTAGATGTCCGCGTCCAGGACGCCGACGGACAGGCCCTGCCGCGCCATCGCGACGGCCAGGTTCACGGTCACCGACGACTTGCCGACACCGCCCTTGCCGGACGCGATCGCGAACACCTTGGTCAGCGAGTCGGGTCGCGAGAACGGGATCTCCTTCTCGGCGACGCCGCCGCGCAACTGCGTCTGCAGGGCCGACCGCTGCTCGGCCGACATCACGCCGAGGTCGATCTCGACCCCCGTGACGCCGTCGAGTTTGCTCACCGCGGCCGTGACGTCGCGCCGCAGCGTGTCCTTCATCGGACAGCCCGCAACGGTCAACAGCACCCGGACGGCGACCACACCGTCCTCACGAACGACAACGGACTCGACCATCCCCAGGTCCGTGATCGGCTTCTTGATCTCGGGATCGAGCACTCCACCGAGCGCCGCGGTCACCTGCTCAGCAGTGGCAGCCATGCCCCAAGGCTACGTGCTCGCCCCACCCCACCCGACCCCAGTCCATGTGACGCTCACTTCACAGGCCGGGGGCGCCGTAAATGGGGAACCAGCGGGAGAGGTCTTGTTCGAAGTTCAGATCGGTGCCTACTACGGACTTGATCTGGAGTTCTTTGGCGTTGTCGCGGCGGTCCGGGCCTACTGGGACGAAGGGGTACCAGGAGCCGCGTTTGTAGAGGTAGACGAGGCCCAGGGACTCGGTGCCGTTGGTGAAGGCGACCAGGGTGCAGAGGAGGGCGTTGCCGAAGCCTGCGTCGACGAGGGACGAGTTGACGGCGTGCAGGTCGGTGACGAGGGTTTCCAGGTCGTCGGGGGACGTCTGCCGGACCAGCCAGGTGAAGCCGTACGAGTCCGTCGTACTGGTGAACTTGCCGTTGTCGAGCGCGAGCAGCTTGTCGACCTCGTCGCGGAGGGTCGAGAACCCGCCGCCCTCGGCCGCCTTGAAGCAGACCGAACCGCTGCCCGTCGGACGGTAGTCGGCCGCGGTCTCCAGCGTGATCGCGGCCGACGGAAGCGAGAACAACTGATCGAGGTTCGGCGGCACAGCCTTGCTGCGCCCGAGCAGAATGTCGAGGAGACCCATAGCTCTAAGCTTGCTCGCCCAGCTCGCGGGAGAGGACACCGAGGCGGTCCAGGCGTGTCTCGAGCGACGGGTGCGTCGAGAATAGGGCCGAGACGCTCTTGCCGCCCGAGATCGCGGGGGCGAAGAAGAACGCGTTGAACGCCTGCGCCTGGCGCAGGTCCCGCGACGGTCTCCGCGCGATGTCGCCGCTGATCTTGGTCAGCGCCGACGCGAGCGTGGACGGTCTGCCGGTCAGCATCGCCCCGGCCCGGTCGGCGGCCAGTTCGCGGTACCGCGACAGGGCGCGGGTGAGCAGGAACGAGATCGCGTAGACCGCGATCGACACCGCGATGACCGTCAGTATCACCAGGGCGGCGTTCTGGTCGCGGTTGCCGCGACCGAGGCCGCCGTACAGCCCGAAGCGGGTGATCAGTCCGGCCAGTACGCCGAGGAAGGACGCGATCGTCATCACCGCGACGTCGCGGTGCGCGACGTGCGAGAGCTCGTGCGACAGCACGCCCTCGAGCTCGTCCGCATCCAGCCGGCGCATGATGCCGGTCGTCACGCAGACGACGGCGTTCTTCGGGTTCCGGCCGGTGGCGAAGGCGTTGGGCAGATCGACGTCGGCGATCGCGACCCGCGGCTTCGGCATGTCGGCGAGCGCACAGAGCCGATCGATCGCGCCGTGCAACTGCGGTGCCTCCTCCGGCGTCACGATCCGCCCGTGCATCGCGTACAGCGCGATCCGGTCGGAGAACCAGTACTGCACGAACAGCGCGCCGCCGGCGATGATCACGGCCAGCACCGCACTCCTGGTCAGCGCGATCAGCAGCGCCACGAAGCCGACGTACAGCAGTCCGAGCAGGAAGCTCGTGATCACCATCCGGCTGGAAAGCCCCCGGTCGGGCGCGAATCGAGTCTTCATCCCACGTCCTTCTTCCTCACCTGATAGTGAGCCTAGCGCGGGGTCAAACCCGGTCGTCCTCGCGCGTGTCGAGGTCGGCGAGCAGCGAGCG
>DASSDE010000625.1:0-11012 GCA_035697365.1 Kribbella sp.
GCTTACGGGCGGCCAGGATCGCGAACGTCAGGTACTGGCCGTTGTCGGCCTCGAGCATGTCGAGGGCGCCGTCGCGCTCGCCGCGGTACTCCGAGACCGCGTGCGACCACGCCACCCAGTCCGCCCATCCGTTCTCCTGGAGCCGGGCCGTGGTGACGTCGACGAGCTCGGTGATCTCCCACTGGAAGCGCCACCAGTCCGCGGTGTGCCAGGCCAGCGCCTCCGGCCCGACGAGCTTCTTGATGTGTCCAGGGATGTAGCCGAGGTCCCTGACCTCCCGGGTCATCGCCGGCGTCGCCACCCCGAACTGCCCGCCAGGCTTGAGGAAGCTCGTGATGTACGCGAGGTAGTTGTCGGCCGTACCGAAGTACTCGTAGGCATCGATGCACACGATCGCGTCGAAGAACCCCTGGGCGAACGGCAGCGTGTGCGCCTCCGCCTTCAGGGTGACGACCTCGGGGTTCGCGATGTGCCGCGCCGCCTCCGTTGGATCGACCCACAGGTCGGCGGCCCACACCTGGACGCCGTACTCCTTCGCGAGGAAGACGGACGTGGCGCCCTTGCCCGATCCGAGGTCGAGCACCCGCATCCCTGGCTTCAGATCGAGGTCGCGGGCGAGGTCCTCCAGGAGCCACAGGGGGTTGGGTCCCATGTCGCGGGTCAGTAGCCAATCGGCGTCGTACGCGTTCGATCGGGGGTAGTCCGCGTGCTCCAGTTCCACCACGCGCACAGGCTAGTGGCGCGGAGGCAGCGTCCGCCTGCCGTTTTCCTGCTGGCGAAGAGTGTCGAAACGGCTACATTCGGTAGTGAGGATCGCGAAACGGTGTCAAAAGCTGCAAGTCGGTTCTCCGCGTGCCGGTCCAGGCCGTAATATCAGCCGGCGGCCGGCACTGGGGGTGTTCCGGCCATTCTGACGACTTGGGTGGGACCGGTAGCAGCCGGTACTGGGGAGAAGCGGGAAGACATGGCAGACAAGCCGGCACCTAAGCCTGGTCACTTCCTGCCGGGCGGCGACGGAGAACAGACCACCGGGGACAGCCGGAAGCTGGACGGCTCGGCACCGTTGGCCGCGCCCACGCCGAGACTCAGCGCCGGCGACGAGCAACTGGCCCATCCGCAGTACACCGGGAGTCGCATCGATTCCGGCCGGACGACGCTGTCCGGCAGCCGACTCGGTCCGCCGCCCGCGGACGATCCCGCGGCAGCCGCGTACCGCCAGGTGTTCCACCCCGAGCCGATCCCGTTCGAGCCGAAGAAGCGGTCGAAGGGCCTGATCGCGCTGATCGTCGTCGCGGTCCTCCTGCTGCTCGGTGGCGGCGCGACGTTCGTGGTCAAGGTGCTGCCGAAGGTCCGCAACTACGCCACGACCCCGTTGGGCACGCCGTCGGTGCAGCCGACCGGTGCAGAGCCGGCCAAACCGATCGGCAAGGGCACGCCGGATGCCGATGTCGTCGCCAAGAACGCGATCTACGGGGTCGGGAAGCTGCCGGTGGTGAAGTGCCAGGAGCCCGCGTTCCGGCCCACCTCCAAGGAGAACGTGCGCTCGTACTACGAGGCGCTGGCGGTCTGCATGGACAAGGCATGGGAGCCGATCGTCAAGAAGGCCGGATTCGCGTTCCACTCGCCCCGGCTGATCATCTTCGACGACGGCGAGGAGACCGCGTGCGGCGTACAGAAGGACCTTGCGCTGTACTGCCAGGACGACGAGGGCGGCAGCGTCACGATGCCGTGGCAGAAGACCGTCGAGGACTACCCGAAGCACAAGGCCGAGGTCCGCGCCGCGATGGCCCAGTCGTTCGGTTTCGTGTACGGCGTCCACGTGCAGAACCTGACCGGCATGGTCGACGCGACCGACAACCTCGCCGACACCGCGGCGAACAAGGCCGCCGAGCTGGAGCAGAACCGGCGGGCCACGCTGCAGGCGTACTGCTTCGGCGCGGTGTTCTTCGGGGCGGCCAAGGCCAGCTTCCCGCTGCGTGGTGAACTGCTGACCCAGTGGAACAGCCTGATCCAGCGCAGCGGTGACGAGCACAGCAAGGACAAGGTCCGCGACCACGGCTCGAGCAAGAGCCTCGCGGCGTGGATGAACCAGGGCTTCGCCACCACCAACCCGGGCTCCTGCAACACTTTCGCCGCAGCGTCCGCCAAGGTCGCCTGAGCGAGATGGGAACGATCGATGCCTGACACCGAGGAGGACACGCCGCGGCCGGGACACTTCCTGCCCGGCGGGACCGGCGAGTCCGCGCCCGGCACCAAGCCGCTGACCCTGAGCAGCGGCTTGCACGCAGGCCTCGGGAAGGCACGCTCGGTCGACTTCGACGACTCGTCCGTCCGCCGGAAGGCGCGTCCGATCCCGACCGATCCGGGCACCGAGAGCGAGTACAGCGGCCCTCCGGTGGCGCCGCTCGCCGGCGGTCCGGTCGCCCCGCTGACCGGCACCCGCCGCGCCGGCGGGCCACGCCGTACCGGCTGGCAGTCGAACCCGTCCCGGACCGGCGCCGGCACCCAGTTCAAAGCCGAACTGCCACCGGTGAAGCCGCCCCGGCAGACGTCCCGTCCGGTCGTCGCCGGCCTGTCCATCCTGCTCGTGGCCGTGCTCACCGCAGCCGCGATCGGCGGCTTCAAGCTCGTCGACCGGTACGGCGTGGAGCGTCCGCTCTCCCAGCCCGCGGTCAAGAGACCCCAAGGCCCGCTCCCCGCGCCGCCGAACCCGACGGTCACCAAGACGGCGACAGTCGTACCGGACGTCGATCGGCTGCAGAAGAACACGATCTACACGGCCGGCCAGGTGGCCTCGGTCAGCTGCAAGGAACCGGCGATCAAGCCGAACTCGCAGTCCGCGATCCTGCGCTACTACAAGGCGTTGCTGCCCTGCCTGGACAACGCGTGGGCGCCAGTTCTGAAACGCTCCGGCTACCCGTTCCGCTCACCGAAGGTGGTGCTGCAGACCAGCCAGACCGCCGCGGACACCGGCTGTACGGGCGAGGAGAACGTCGCGTACTACTGCCCGGCCGACGAGAGCATCAACATCAGCTGGAAGAACGACCTCAGGTTCTACAAGGACGATCCGCTCTCGGCGCGCGTGTGGATGATGGACACGATGGCGCACGAGTACGGTCACCATGTCCAGGAGCTGACCGAGATGCTCACCGCAGCCTGGTCCCGGGAGGGCTGGGCGAAGAACAAGGCCGAGGAGCTCGACTGGACCCGCCGCAAGGAACTGCAGGCCACCTGCTTCGGCGCGGCCTTCCTCGGGGCGAACAAGAAGTCGCTCGGTCTGTCCGGCAACAAGCTCAAGCTCTGGCAGTGGGAGGTGCAGCACTCCGGCGACGAGTACAACCCGAAGAAGATCCGTGACCACGGCTCGCGGAAGAGCAACTGGGCCTGGTCCGGCCCGGCCTTCGCCTCCGCGAACCCCAAGTCCTGCAACACCTTCACCGCACCAGCTGCCAAGGTGAGCTGAGCCATGCGCAAGGCGGCTGTGGTCGCCGGGCTACTGATCATGCTCTCCGGCTGTGCGCGGACCGCCGTACCCGTACCCGTTGGCGCGCGGCCGTCGGGCTTGGCGACTGCTGCGTCCGTGACTCCGACCGCGACCGCGACGCCAACCCCGACTGTCCCGAGCACTCCGCCGCCCAAGCCGCCGACGGTTCCGACCACAGCGGACACTCCGCCGGACATCGAGTCCTTGGACGACGTCTACCTGCTCAAGAACGACGTCTATGCGGCCGGGCAGGTCCCGGCGGTGGCGTGCAAGCTGCCGAACAGCGTTCTGCGTACCAAGAAGGACGTGCAGAGCTACTCGAACGCGGTTGTCGACTGTCTCCAACGAGCTTGGAAACCAGTGGTCGAGCGGGCGAACTTCGTCTTCACGCCGACCACCGTGTACACCGTCGCCAAGGGGACGAGGACGGCCTGCGGCACCTTCGGTGCGGACGACGACGCGTACTACTGCTCGCAGAACAACGGCATCTACCTCGACTGGCACAACTACACCGCGGACGGTGATCGGCTCTGGGCACAGACGGGCCTGCAGTTCGTGATGGCCCACGAGTTCGGGCATCACGTGCAGGAGCTGGTCGCCATCATGCAGTACTACGACGAACGCTGGTGGAGGACCAAGGGCACGGCCCGGCTCGAGCTGAGCCGTCGCCTCGAACTGCAGGCGACCTGCTTCGCTGGTGCCTTCCTGAGCGCGAACCAGCAGCCGCTCGCTCTGTACGGCGAGCGGCTCGATGACTACCGCCGGATGGCGTACTCCGGTGACGACCAGTCGCTACCGTCTCAGCGCGACCACGGATCCCCCAAGAGCAGCACGTACTGGTCGAAGGGTGCCTTCAAGGCCAAGTCCCCGTCAGCCTGCAACACGTGGGCCGCACCCACAAAGCGAGTCACCTGATGCGTCGCGTCGCCACCGCTGTCCTGGTCGCCCTGCTCCTGTCCGGCTGCACTCAGACAGCCCGCCCGGAGTCCAGCCCCACAGCCGGCACTCCAATCTCCAGCCCCACCGCCGTCCACACGCCGGTCCCCCGAATCGCGCTGGCCCCGGAGCCGATCAAGGAAGAGTTCCTCCTGCACAACCCGCTCTACCGAGCCGGCCAGGTCACAGCAGTCAATTGCTCCCTACCCACCGCGAAGCTGAACAACCAGCAGGCAATGATCCGGTACGCGACGGCGTTCGTGCGGTGCTTGGAGACCGCGTGGGGGCCGGTGCTCACGCGTGCCGGCTTCGATCTCGAGCCGGTCGGCGCCGTGCATTCAGCTCCCACGGGTACTGACTCGGTCTGCGGGGTGATGGAGAAGGACGTCGGCGCGTTCTACTGCAGCACTGACCTCGGCATCTACTTCAACTGGCCGGACTACATCGTCGAGGGAAACACTCAGCAAGACACTCGGACGGCAGTGCAGTACCTGATCGCGCATGAGTACGGGCACCATGTGCAGGAACTGACCGGCATGGCGGACGAGTACGCCGACCGCTACAACGCCGGGAACGCCGCGCAGCGGAAGGTGGACGAGAACCGCAACGAGATGCAGGCGCATTGTTTCGCTGCCGCCTTCTTCGGCGCGAACCAGGTCACCTTGGGCATCCGCGGTTACCGGCGCGACCACTACGGGCATATCGGGTACGACCGGAACGAGGCCTCGTACGCGAACTTCGACCGGTGGTTAAGGCAGGGATTCAAGGGAAAGGGCCCGGCCGGTTGTAATACCTGGGCGGCGCCGGCCGGGAGCGTCAGCGGAGTTTGAGTTTGAAGCCTTCGTGGGTGTTTTCGAAGCCCAGGTTGGTGTAGAAGCGGTGCGCGTCGGTGCGGGTCTTGTCCGAGGTGAGCTGGACGAGGGTGCAGCCGCGGGTGCGGGACTCCTCGACGGCCCACTGGACGAGCGTGCTGCCGAGGCCGGCGCCGCGGGCCGAGGTGGCGACCCGGACGGCCTCGATCAGGCCGCGGGTGGAGCCGCGCCGGGACAGGCCCGGGATGATCGTCAGCTGCAGCGTGCCGATCACCTCGTCGTTGCGCTCGGCAACAATCAGCAGCTGGTTCGGGTCGGCGTCGATCTGCTCGAAGGCGGCCAGGTACGGCGTCAGGTCGTCGACCGACTCACGGGTCGCGCCGAGTTGGTCGTCGGCGATCATCGCGACGATCGTGGCAACGTCGGAGGCGGTGGCCCGGCGGATCACAAGATCGTTCATGGCTCCAGGATCCCAAACACCTGAAGCGGTTCAGCCGTTGGGGTAATCACCGAAGTGCCGAGACGGTGATTGCCTTACGCAAACACCTTTCGTTGTCCGCCTCGCCGGGGATCGTTGTTTGCCTCCGGCATCGGAGGGTACGAGTGATACTGGACACCACTGCATCCGCCCGTGCCGGGGTCGGGGCAGTCATGTGCCGACAGCGGATGCGGGCCAGTCCCGGAAGGAACGTTCGATGTCAGCGTTAGCGATCGATTTCACCCAGCCGTTCGAGGACGCCTTCGGCAAGCTGCTGGGCTTCATCCCGAACCTGCTGGGCGGCCTGGTCATCCTGGTCATCGGCTACTTCGTGGCCAAGGTGCTCGGGAAACTCGTCGGCAAGCTCCTCGGCCGGGTCGGGTTCGACAACTGGATGGAACGGGCCGGCGTCTCCGGCATCCTGCAACGGTCGGGCACGGGGCTGACCGCTTCGGCGATGCTGGGCAAGGTCGTGTTCTGGTTCGTGTTCCTGATCAGTTTCACGATGTTCGCCTCCGCGCTCGGCGTGCCGGAGATCTCGAACTTCATGAGCGACATGCTCGCTTACATCCCGCGGATCTTCGCGGCGATCGTGATCGTCTGCCTGGCGGCTCTGTTCGCGAACTTCCTGGCCGCGATCATCCGGGGTGCCACCGGCAACGAGACCCTCGCCAAGGTCGCCCGGTACGCCGTGCTGGTGTACGCCGCCTTCGCCGCCCTGACCCAGCTCGGTGTGGCGGTCCAGCTGACCGGTAACACGTTGCTGATCGTCCTCGCCGGCGCGGCGCTTGCTCTCGGTCTGGCTTTCGGCCTCGGGGGCCGCGAGATGGCCGGGCGGGCGCTTGCCAACCTGTTCGACAAGAACAACATCAAGAAGCCGGCCGCCGACCCGAACGCGATGGGCTCCAACGGCACCGCGGAGTACCCGACCCAGGGCGGCTACCAGGGCAACTACGAGGGCGGCTACCAGCAGCCGACCCAGACCACGCAGCCGACGCAGCCGGAGCAGCACCCGGCCGCGCACGGCAGCGGCACCTGGTCCAACGGCCATGCCCAGAACGGCAACTGGCAACAGGGCCAGTAGAAGCAGCTCTCCTCAAGCGGGCGGCAACCCCACCGGGTTGCCGCCCGTTCAGCCGTTGTCGGGGCCGGCGTTGCGGACTTCTTCGACCTTCGTCATGGCGGCGCGCAGGTCGGACAGCCAAGTCTCGCTGTGCTGGGCGACGAGCTTGACGCACCAGCCGAGGGCGTCACTGCGGGACCGGGCGACACCGGCGTCGACCAGCGTGTCGAGGACCTGGCGTTCAGGCTGCCGGAGCCGGGTCATCACCGGTGCGGACAGCGAGGTGAACACGGTCCTGGTGTCGCCACAGCGCACGCCCCAGGCGACCTTCCGCCGGGCCGCGTGCTCCAGCTCGCGGGCGATCTCGATGCGGCGCTCACGGGTGTCCTCGCGGAACTGCTTGATCCGGCCGCTCTCGGCCGCGGAGCGCTCGGCGGCGCTGACGTCCTTGTCCTGCTCGGGTGCGGGGATCCGGCCGACGACCAGGATCTCGTCCCGGTCGATCGACAGCTCAAGGTCACCCTCGAACCAGTCGCCCGGCAACCGCCCGGTCAGCCAGCCCCGCACCTTCTCCTGCTCGGTCTCTGTACTCATGTAATCATGATTACATCCAAGCAGGGCGAGCTCAAGGGATCAGTGGTACTGCACCGTGTACGCGGCGTGGGCGTCGCCCTGCGACAGGCCGACGTTCGACACCCCGATCACGAGCGTGTGCCGGGTGACGTCGTTCCGGTACGTCACGTACGTCGTACCGGCCGCACCTTCCGTGGCGATCCGAGTCCAGTGCGGGCCGCCGGTGGCGGCGATGCTGTGCAGCTGCTTCGTCGCCGTCGACGTCGCGTAGTACGAGGTCCACTTCGTGTCGCCACGTCCCCAGGCCCGGACCAGGTTGTCCGACCACTGGACCGCGTTCCACGCTCGCGGTTCGCCGCTGAACTTGGCGGTGGTCGCCGCGTGCCAGCCGCCGGATGCCCGCAAACCGACGTTCTGTACGCCGATCGTGAGGTTCCCGCCGCGCGCGTCGTCGTGGTACGTCACGTAGATCGTCCCCGCGGCGCCCTCGGTGGAGACGCGCCGCCAGTGGATCCCGCCGACCGCCGCCTGCTCGAAGAGCGTGTGCGCCGTGGCGACCGAGGAATAGCAGCTGGTGGCCTGGGTGTCGCCGCGGCCCCAGGCGCGGACGAGCCGGTCGGCGTACGTCTGCGACGAAACGTTCGACGCGGACGTGAGATTGCCGCAAGTGGCTGTGCTTGTTGTGGTGTTTGTGGTGGTGCCTGCGTTGGCCGGCGCGGCTCCGGTCAGTACGAGCGGTCCAGTGACCGCCAGTGCCGTCGTGGCGCCAAGACCTATGATCCTTCGAATCATCATCGACCTCCCGAGTGGATGTGGTCTTACTGGTGGGACGCCACACCGCACGCAAGAGTTGGGGACTGCAACAGGCCTGCAACATCACAGTGCGACAGCGGGTCAGGTGGCCGGTTGGCCCGCTGTGTCGAAGACCTCGTCGCGGGTGGTGATCAGCGCGGACTGCAGTGCGCCGGTGAGCACGGGGTCGTCGCTGATCGCAGTCATCAGCAGCTGCGGCCGCGGTACGGCAAGGTCCGCGAGCTCGTCCTGGACCAGTCCGAGCAGGCGGTCGCCACCGGCGGTGATGACGCCACCGGCCAGCACGATCAGCTCCGGGTCGACGACCGCCACGATCGCGGCCAGGCCGACGGCAAGGCGGTGTGCGAACTCGTTCAGTACGGCGTCACCGGCACCTTCGGTCCGGAGCGCGAGCGCGATCGCGGCTTCGGCGGTCCGGGCCTTCAGGCCGTGTTCACGGGCCAGCTCGAGAACGGGCTCGCCGCCGGCCAGTTCCTGGAAGCCGCCGGCGTTGTTGCGGCCGACGTTGCGGATCAGGGGCGTACCGGGCAGTGGCAGGAACGCCACCTCGCCGGCACCACCGGTCGCACCGCGGTGCAGGCGACCGTTGATGACGATCGCGGCACCGATGCCCTCGTCGCCCCAGAGCAGCACGAAGTTGTCGTGCTCGCGGGCACGGCCGACCCGCTGTTCGGCGATGGCGGCGAGGTTGACGTCGTTCTCGACCTCCAGTGGCACAGCGATCGCCGACGCCAGTTCGTCGAGCAGGCGTGGGGCATGCCAGCCCGGCAGATGCATCGCGTACCGCAGCCGGCCGGTCGTCGGATCGAAGCCACCCGGTGTGCCGATCGACACCCGGCGCAGGCGTTCCCGGCTCAGACCGGCCGCATCGACCGCGCCCTCGATCGCCGTGACCACTCGTTCGACGGTGCCCTTGGCGCTGCGTCCCGGCGTACTGAGCTCGAATCGTCCGACCACCGTGCCGGTCAGGTCCGCGACCGCGGCCCGGATCCGGTCGGGCGTGACGTCGAGCCCGCCGACGTACGCGATCTCGCCGTTGATCTCGTACAGCTGCGCATTCGGACCGGGTCGGCCGGCTGTCGTTCCGCTCGGACGGACCAGTCGCGCCGCCTCCAGCCGGGCGAGCAGCTGCGACGCGGTCGGCTTGGACAGTCCGGTCAGGTTGCCCAGCGTGGTGCGGGACAGCGGCCCCTGGCTGAGCAGCAGGTCCAGCGCAGCGCGATCGTTCATCGCGCGCAGCAGCCGCGGGGTTCCGGGTGTCGTTGCCATGAGCCAACCCTGCCTCCCGTCGCAATCCGCAAGGACTCGCCGCGCTGAGCGGACAGGTTGTTAGGAAGGTTTCCTATTAGCGCGTGACCGTACGGCGGAACGAGCGCGGGTGTCAACGGCCGCGCTGGGTTAGGGCTGCCTAGCTATGGCAGCTGGGGAGCTTTTGAGCCGGGCGCCCTGCTCCGCCTGGAGGTCGCGGCGCGAGTGCTGGACCCACGTGGTCACCGCACGAGTCAGGTACGCATGACGCGTTGCTGGCGACAGGTGGTCGCTACGCACAGCTGTGGCACAGCTGGACGGGTACGCCTACGCCTGGTCGGCCAGGAGAGCGAACGACACCAGCCAGTGCGTCGACATGAAGTCCCCGTCGGTCACCGTCGGCAGCACTGCATCGACCTGACGATCCGCACCGGCTCGCAGCACGTCCGCAACATCCGGGAGCGCCGGGGCGATCGTCCGCAGCTGCCACGCCCGGCTCAGTGCCAACCCGGACAGGTGCGCCAACTGGCCGTCGCCCGACTCGTCAGTCACCGGTACTTCCAGCAGGTGCTGGTGTGCGTCCTTACCGAGTCCAGGAAGGAACGCGGACAACCAGCTGCCGAACTCGGCCTCTGGAAGAACCCGTCGCATCAGCTCCGCCTCTGACAGTGCGGGCGACAGGAAGTCCGTACCAGACGGTTCGAACCGGGTGTCGTACGCCGTGTCGTTGCCGTACCACTCCAGCGATCGAGCCTGGATCGCCTCGACCACATCAGCCCGGCCCAGCTCGCCGTACGCCTCGTGCAGGAGCGCTAGCGCGAAGGCGGAGTTGAGGTGGACGCCGTGACGCACCGGGTACGCCTGCTTGGGCAGCCAGGCGAGCACGAGGTCCGCGATGACGTCGCCGAGCGGAGTGAGCGCACCCGCCCACTGGGTCGTGCGAGTGGCCGCGGCGAGCATGGCTGCCCAGGCCCAGCCGTACGGGCGTTCGTACGACGGGTGCTTCCGCAGGTACGCCGCCTCGGTCGCGATCGCGTCGGGGGTCAGGCGCTGATCGAGCAGCTCGGCCGGGCGCGGGCCGACCTCGTCCGGCGCCAGCGCGAGCAATCGGACCAAGGACCACTGCATGTGCGCACTGGAGTGCCAGTCGTACGACCCGTGGAAGGACGGATGCAGGCGGTCCGGCGTCACATCGACGTCGTCCGGGCCGGAGGACGCGTGCTGGGTCGCGTACGGATAAGTGGTGTCGAGGACCTGACAGGCGATGTCGGCCCACGCGGCGGCGTACTTCATCGGACTCCTTGCTGTCGGCTAGAACGCGAAGACGTACATCAGGACGATGTTGCAGGCGAGCAACGGGATCGCGGTCGGGATCTGCGCCTTGATCGGGCCGTACTGGTCCTTCATTTCCAGCAGCGCCGCCGGGACCAGGTTGAAGTTGGCGGCCATCGGCGTGCACAACGTGCCGCAGAAGCCGGCCAGCATGCCGACCGCGAACACGACCGCCGGCGTGCCGTGGAACTGCTGCACGAGCAACGGCCAGCCGACCGCGGCCGTCATCACCGGGAAGGCCGCGAAGGCGTTGCCCATGATGATCGTGAACAG
>DASSDE010000626.1:0-2404 GCA_035697365.1 Kribbella sp.
CACGACGTACGCCGTGACGCTGCAGAAGGCGTACGCACTGGGCGACTTCACAACCGTCTACCCAGTCAGCCGTGGCACGGCGCCGCTCCTGGTGACCCTCGCGACGCTTCCCTGGGCAGGCGCCTGGGCGCAGTCGACAGCTGGGTCTGGGGTGGGCGTTCGGGTGGTTGTGGGTGGGGGGCTGGTGCTTGTTGGGGTGTTGTTGGTGGATCGGCTGGGGGCGCGGCGGTCAGGGCGAGGGGTTGTGCTCGGGGTGGCGGTTGCGGGGTGCACGGCGGCGTACACGCTCTGGGACGGGTTCGCCGTCACCACACTGCACGTCGAACTGCCGGCCTACCTCGCGATCGCCAATGTCGCGCAGATCGTCCTGTTGTCAACAATCGTCCGCGACCATCGGCAAGCGTTGACGCAGTGGCGCCAGGCGTGGCCCGTCGCAGTGCTGATGCCGGCCAGCTACGGCTCGGTGCTGCTGGCGTTGTCGTTCGCACCGGTCGGCGCAGTGGCGGTGGGACGGACCCTGAACGTCGTATTCGGCGGCGTGCTCGGCGCGCTCGTGCTGCGTGAACGACCGCGCTTCGCAGCGCTGGCCGTGGTGGTGGCCGGCGTACTTCTGGTCAGTGTCTGAGAGGAGCATCGAGTGAAGGATCTGATCTGCCTGCACGCCGGTACGAGCGGGCCGTCGACCTGGGACCGGTTCGTCCCACGGCTAGAGGCGCTGGGGTACCGGGTGCACTGCCCCACGCTGCTCGGCCACGGCGCCGCACCACGACGCCGTCAGTACGCCCTCAGTGACTTCCGCGATCACATGCTCGGTGAACTCGAAGGACTGGACCGCCTGACCCTGATCGGGAACTCGCTCGGCGCGTTCGTGGCAAGCGCGATCGCAGCGAAGGACCCCGCACGCATCGACCGCCTCGTACTCGAAGAGATCCCGGTCCCGCCACGGGATGCCCACGACGGCAGCCCGACCGTACGTTCGATCCCCGGCCCCGCACTGCGAGCAGCCGGCTGGCTGACTCGCGGCCGGTGCGACCGCCGCCTCCTCTGCGACGTCATCACCGAGCTGCGCCGTCCTCAACCCACTTGGTGGGCAGGAACTTCCGCCGTCACCGCACCAACCCTCATCCTGGCCGGCGGCCCGAAGAGCCACCTCGACCAGACCCGTTTCACCGACCTGGCCAACTCGATGCCCAACGCAACCATCAGGACCATCGAGGCCGGCCATCGCATCCACAGCCACCAGCCGGAGCGCTGGTTCGCCGAGGTCGGAAACTTCCTTGCCCTCAAGCATCCTTGAACTCCTACGGTGCTGCCATGACGACTGCCGCTGTCCGGATCGCCCGCCCCAGCACCGACCTCTCCGCGATCGAACGGTTCTACGTCGACGGCCTCGGTCTGAGCGTGCTGTACCGCAAGGCCGACGAGGAGCACCACCTGCTGATGCTCGGTCACCCCGACGCCGACTGGCATCTGGAACTGGTCCACGATCCGGAGGTACGGCCACAACCGACCGAGGAGGACCTCCTGGTGATCTACCTCGACGCCCCGGTGCCGGACGACCTCGTCGCGCGACTCGTCGCCGCCGGTGGGACAGTCGTTCCCGCCCGCAATCCGTACTGGGACACCTGGGGCGTGACGATCGCCGACCCGGATTCGTACCGGCTGGTGCTGTGCAGCAGGTCGTGGAGCAACCTGCTTGCGTTCAAGAGCGCTTGAATCTTTAAGCTTCGCTGCATGACCGAAACTCTCCTCGACCGGATCGGGACCCACGGGCTCGGTGTCCTGGTGACCATCAAGCGCGACGGCCGGCCGCAGCTGTCCAACGTGACCTATGTGTTCGACGGGACCCGGGTGCGGGTCTCGCTCACCGACGACCGCGCGAAGACCAGGAACCTGCGCCGCGACCCGCGCGCCAGCCTGTACGTCGACGGGCCGGGCGGCCGGTCCTACGTCGTGCTCGAGGGAAAGGCCGATCTGAGCCCGGTGGCGGCCGCTCCGGACGACGACGTGGTCGAGGACCTGGTCGACTACTACCGGATCGCGACCGGCGAGCACCCCGACTGGGACGAGTACCGCGCGGTGATGGTGAGCGACCACCGGCTGATGTTCTCCATGACCGTCGATCACGCGTACGGGATGCCTAAACCGTAGCGGCCGCTTCCCGATCGGCTGACAGCGCGGATGCACGCGACCGGGTCGCCCGCGCGGTCTCGCGGTAGCGCCGGGGCGCGACGCCGTTGATCCGCTTGAACGCGTTGCTGAACGCGCTGTCGGACGTGTAGCCGAGCGAGTGTGCGAGCGCGGACAGCGGCGTGTCCTCGTCGCGCAACGCTCGCTCGGCCAGGCGCATCCGCCAGTTCGTCAGGTACGTCAGTGGAGGGACGCCTGCGACAGTACGGAAACG
>DASSDE010000627.1:0-2178 GCA_035697365.1 Kribbella sp.
CGCGGAGAACGGCTCGTCGGCCAGCAGCAGGTCGGGCTCGATCGCCAGACCCCGCGCCAGCGCCACCCGTTGCTGCATGCCGCCCGACAGGCGCAGCGGGAAGTAGTCGCCGAACTCGCCGAGGCCGACGAGGTCGAGGTAGCGCTGCACCCGCCGGTCGGCCTCCTCGCGCGGCACGTCAAGCTCGTCCAGCGGCAGCCGCACGTTGTCGCGCACCGTGCGCCACGGCAGCAGCCGCGGCTCCTGGAACACGACCCCGATGCGGACCGCCGAGCGCGAGCGCGCGGTGACGACGTGGCCGTTGATCATGATCCGGCCCGACGTCACGTCGTCCAGCCCGTTGATCATGTTCAGCAGGGTCGACTTCCCGCAGCCCGACGGGCCCAGGATGGAGAGCAGCGAGCCGTGCTCCACTGCCACGTTCAGCCCGTCGATGACGGTGAGGGGCGGCTCCCCGCGGCGCGGGAACTGCTTGCGGACGTTGTCGATCACGAGGTAGGGCTGGTCGCCGCCACGCTCCGGCACCTTCTGGGACACCTTCTCGGACACCTTCTCGGACACCGCGGCTCCCTGGTCAGTTCTGCATGGACGGACGCCAACGCGTGAGCCAGTGCTCCGTCGGCTTGAGGATCAGGAACTCGATGAGCAGCAGGACGATCGTGAACAAGATCGTCCAGGCGAGGACCTGGGTCATGTTGAACAGCCCGAACCAGTAGCTCAGCTGGTAGCCGACGCCGCTGGACAAGCCGATCAGCTCCACGACAGTGGCGATCTTCCAGGACAGCCCGAGCGCGTAGCGCAGAGCCGCGAGCAGGTACGGGATCACCTGCGGGACCACCAGCTTGCGCAGGATCGAGCCTCGCGAGAAGTGGAACGCCTGCCCCATGCGCACGAGGGACAGGTCGATCGCCTTGACACCCTGCCACATGTTGATCGCGACCGCCGGGACGGCCGTGACGCCGATCGCGACGATCGCCGCGACGTCGTTCAGCCCGAACCAGAGAATCGCGAGGATGCCGTACACCACCGAGGGCACGGTGAACGCCACGAGCACCCAGGAGTCGAGGAACTCCTCGCCGAACTTCGACAGACCCATCGCCAGACCGATGATCAGGCCGAAGGCGACGGCGATGATCATGCCTGCGACGACCCGGTAGACGGTGGTCCAGAGGTGGAAGTAGGTCTCGGACTCGCCCAGGTTCTGGACCAGCGTGCCGAAAACGCGGATCGGCCCGGGCAGCACGCTCTCGTCGAAGAACAGCGACGCGATGAACCAGACCACCACGAGCGCGGCCAGCGACATGGCCCGTAGCCACACGCCCCGCCAGGAGCGGCGGACCACCGGCACGAGGTCGGCCTCACCCGCGACCGGCACCACGGCCGTGGCGAGCGAGACGTCCGGCTCGCGATCACTGTGCAGCGTGCTCATGACGTGGCCGTCCGCAGGTCGGTGCGGAAGAGGCCGTCCGGAACGGCGGGCACGAAGTTGTCCGCGCCGAGCACCGGGATGAGCTGCTCGATGAGCTTGGCCTCGGCGTCGGCCTGCTCCTGGTTCCAGTCGGCGATGTAGCGCGACCCGACGCGCTCCTTCAGCATCTGCGGTGCCCGCGGATCGGTCAGCTCGATCTTCTTCGCGTAGTCGGCCCAGACGTTCGGATCGGTCTGGATGAAAGCGACCGTGTCGTCGAGGGCCGCACTGAAGGCGTTGAGCACGCCGCAGTGCGATTCCGCGTAGTCGTCGGTGGTGGCGCCGAGGACGTGGCCGGGGAGCTTTCCGAACGCGGACTGGTAGTCCTCGGAGATGTCGCTCAGCGTGCGGTACTTGCCCGAGAGCAGGGCCTGAACCGTCGCCGTCGTGCCGATCAGGGCTGCGTCGATGTTGCCGGCGTCGAGCAGGCCGAGCATCGCGGCGTCGGGGGCCTCGATGATGTCGACCTGGCCGCCGAGATCGTCGATCCCGTACTTCTCCTTCGCCACGATGGACGTGATCGCGAACGTTGCGCTGGACCGGCCCCCGAACGCCCCGAGCTTGCGTCCACGCAGGTCGGAGAAGGTGCGGATGTCGGAGTCGTTGCGCGTCACCACGACGTTCGACGGGCTGGTCAGGACGTCGAAGATCATCGCGCCGCGCCCCTGCTGGCGGGCCACCGCCATCGCGGTGAGCCCCCCGAACCCGAC
>DASSDE010000628.1:0-3828 GCA_035697365.1 Kribbella sp.
GGTCAGCGGTTGGCGAGGAGTTCGGCGATCTGGACTGCGTTCAGGGCGGCGCCCTTGCGGAGGTTGTCGTTCGAGACGAACAGGACCAGGCCGCGGTTGCCCGGTACCGACTGGTCCTGGCGGATGCGGCCGACGTACGACGGGTCCTGGCCGGCCGCGAGCAGCGGGGTCGGCAGGTCCGTGACGGCGACGCCTGGGGCACTGCCGAGGATCTCGGTGGCGCGCTCCGGCGTAATCGGCTCCGCGAACTCGGCGTGGATGCTCAGCGAGTGACCGGTGAAGACCGGCACCCGGACGCAGGTGCCGGCGACCGGCAGGTCCGGGAGGTGCAGGATCTTCCGGCTCTCGTTGCGGAGCTTCTGCTCCTCGTCGGTCTCAAGGGTGCCGTCGGCAACGATCGACCCGGCGAGCGGGAGCACGTTGAACGCGATCGGACCGGCGTACACCTTCGGCTCGGGCAGCGTGATGCCGTCGGTGCCGCGGGCCAGCTTCCCACCGGCGGTGATCAGCTCCCGCGCCTGGCCTTCGAGCTCGTCCACGCCGACACCACCGGAGCCGGACACGGCCTGGTACGTGGAGACGATGAGCCGGCTCAACCCAGCCTCGCGGTGCAGCGGCGCAAGCACCGGCATCGCGGCCATCGTGGTGCAGTTCGGGTTCGCGACGATGCCCTTGGGGATCGTGTTCAGGTCGTCGGGGTTCACCTCGGAGACCACGAGCGGTACGTCGGGGTCCATCCGCCAGCCGGACGAGTTGTCCACGACGACAGCCCCCGCGGCCGCGACCTTGGGCGCCAGTTCCTTTGAGGCCGTCTTCCCGTTCGAGAACAGGGCCAGCTCGAGCCTGGAGAAGTCCGCCGTGGCGGAGTCCTCGACGACGATCTCCCGGTCACCGAACGGCAGCTTCTTGCCCGCCGACCGCGCCGACGCGAAGAACCGCACCTCGTCCACCGGGAAGGAGCGCTCGACCAGCAGCTCCCGCATGACCCCGCCGACCTGACCCGTGGCACCGAAAACACCTACTCGCATGCGACAGAGAGTAATAGGTGCCGACGGAGCCCGCCCGCCCATTTCAGAGGGCGGACTCCCCCCACTCATCAACCAACGCCGACCGGCCCCCACCCGCACACCGCAAGCGGAGGCCGCATCTGGCGAGCGATTGTGGAGTGCTGGCGGTCCGGATCAGGCGTCGGCCGCCAGGGTGCCGCCGTTGGCGACGTCGGTCTTCTCGATCTCGGTGAAGACGATCCGCACCGCTTCCCGCTTCGCGCCGAGGATGGCGATCGCGGAGTCAGTGACGGCGGCGACGAACTCGCGGCGCTGGTCGAGGGTGCGGCCGGAGAGCAGTTCGACGGTGATGTTCGGCATAGGACGGTTCTCCTCGGGTTGGCGGTTCCGTGACGTGGGACAGTGTTTCAGCTCGGCGTGGGGTTCAGGACAGGGTGGCCGCAGTGCGGGCAGGGACCTCGTCGGGGTCGGTGTTCAGCGAGTCGACCAGTTCGTCGACGTCCGCGCGATTCTCCGGCGCGAGCAGGCCGAGGCCGACGTACACCACCAGGGAAGTTGCCAACGGCAACGCGACGACCAGCGTCTGGTCGGTGGACCCGACGCCGTACTTGACGATCGCCCACGCGATCAGCCCGATCGCCCAGGACGCCAGCGCCGCCCGCGATCCGCTCCGCCGGAACCATGGCAGCAGCCCGAGCATCAACGGGATCGCGATCGGCCCCATCGTCGCCGCGACCAGGTCGACGACGATCTTCAGCACGACGCCCTCGCCGTTGGTCGCGATCGCGATCAGCATGCTCACCGTGACGAAGGTGAACGTCACGATCCGCGCCATCTTCAGCGTCGCGCGGTCGGTCAGCTGCCGTACGCGCGGCACGAGCACCGGTGCGAGGTCGCGCGTGATCACCGACGAGATCGCGTTCGCGTCCGAGGCCACCATCGCCATCGTGTGCGAGAAGAACCCGGCCAGTACCAGCCCGATCAGCCCGGTCGGCAACAGCAGTTGCGCCAGCTCGACGTACGACTGCTCCGGCTTGCCGGGATGCACCAGCAGCGGCGCCGCACACATCGGGATGAACAGGATCAACGGCCAAACCAGCCACAGCGCGGACGACAGCAGCGCCGAGCGTTTCGCCGCGGAACCGGACGGCGCGGCCATGTACCGCTGGGCCAGGTTCCACATGCCGCCGTTGTACTCGAAGGTCTTGATGAACAGGAACGCGATCAGGAAGATCGGCGTGTACGGACCGTTCAGCGCATGACCGTGGCCGGCCGGCAACTGGTCCCACATCTTCCACAGCGTCGGTACGCCGTCCAGGTGCTGCAGCACCCCGATGAACATCGCGACACCGGCCCCGAACTGGATCACGAACTGCCCGAAGTCGGTGAGCACGTCGGCCCACAGCCCGCCGAGCGTCGCGTACAGCATCGTCACCACGCCGGTGAGCAGGATCCCCCACCGGATCGGTACGCCGGTGAATCCGTTCAGCAGTACGGCGATCGCGACCCACTTGGACGCGATGTCGACGACCTTCAGCGCAGCACCGGAGTACGCGAGCGCCTGCTGTGTCGGCAGGTTGTACCTACGTGCGAGGTATTCCAGTGGCGACACAACCCCGTGTTTGGCGCGGAGACGATTCCAGCGGGCGGCGAACAGGAACGCGCCGATGCCGACCCCGACGCCGATCGTCATCGCCCACCAGACGTAGACGGTGATGCCGTACGAGTACGCGACGGCGGCGAACGCGACGAACATGACGGCGCTGTAGCCGGACATGTGGTGCGAGATGCCGGACAGCCACCAGGGGATCCGGCCTCCGGTCGTGAAGTAGTCCACGACGGTCTTGATCTTGGTGCGCGACCAGAGCCCGATCAGCACCATCAGCACGAAGTAGCCGACCAGGACGGTCCAGTCCAGAGCGGTCATCGGGGATCCTCCCAGGGGCGTTGGGCGAGTGGTTGAGAGGTTCTACTGAACAGAACTAGGTGTCAAGACACGGAACCCGGAACAATTCCTGACCGAGTTCCACTGCTCAACAATGATTGACAGCCTGTTCTGCTCAGTAGAACCTTGTTCCGTGACTTTGCAGATCAGGCACGCCACCCATCCCGAGCAGCTGCCCGGCTTCGACACGGCCGCACTGCGCCGCCACTACCTGGTGGACGATCTCTTCGTCCCCGGCGCCGTCACCGCGGTACTCACCCACCACGACCGGATCGTGCTCGCCGGCGCTCGTCCGACGGCCGGCCCGCTGACGCTGAATACGTATCCAGAGCTCCGCAGCGAGTACTTCCTCGAGCGCCGCGAGGCCGGCATCGTCAACGTCGGCGGGCCCGGAACGGTCACCGCCGACGGCACGAAGTACGAGCTGACCACCGGTGCCTGCCTGTACGTCGGACGGGGTGTCCGCGACATCGTCTTCGACGGTCCGGACGCTGCGTTCTACGTGTTCTCGGCGCCCGCGCACACGACGTACCCGACCGGGCAGATCAACCCGGGCGAGGGCAACCGGATCGAGGCCGGCGACGCGCAGACCGCGAACCGGCGGACGATCGACCAGTTCATCCACGCGGACGGCGTGCAGAGCTGTCAGGTCGTGCTCGGCGTGACCACCCTGCACGCGGGCAGCACGTGGAACACGATGCCCGCGCACACCCACGACCGGCGGACCGAGTGCTACCTGTACTTCGGCCTGCCCGAGACCGAGCGGATCGTCCACCTGCTCGGCGAGCCCGAGGAGACCCGGCACGTGCTGGTCGCGGACCGGCAGGCGATCATCTCGCCCAGTTGGTCGATCCACTCCGGCTGCGGTACGTCGTC
>DASSDE010000629.1:0-8318 GCA_035697365.1 Kribbella sp.
GTCGCTGGTCCTCGACCTGGGGAACAACTTCACCCAGCGGATCGCCTCCGACCTCACGACGACACCGCTCGCCGACGGGCGGCTGGCGCTGAGCGGATCATTCACCGGCTTCTTCAACGGTGCGACGTACAAGCTGTACTACTACGCGGAGACCGAGCAGAAGGTCGTCAAGCAGCAGACGTGGGCCGACGGCACCGCCCTCGGCGACGTCGTGTCCCGCAGCGGCCGCGACACCGGCGCCGTACTGACGTTCGCCGACGACGCCCGGACCGTCGGGCTGCGGATCACGCTGTCACCGATCAGCAGCGCGCAGGCCAAGATCGATCAGGGCGCCGAGGTGGGCGGCAAGACTTTCGACCAGGTACGTCAGGGCACCGAGCAGGCCTGGAACAAGATGCTGCAGCGCGTGAACATCACCGCGTCCGACCGCAGCGACCCGACCGGCGACCTGCGCAAGCTCTTCTACACGCATCTGTACCGGATGTTCGCGCTCCCCATCAACGCAACCAGCACGTCGGGCACGTACCGCGGCGTCGACGGCGCGGTGCACAAGGTTGACGACTACACCTACTACGACGGCTGGTCGTCATGGGACGACTTCCGCAAGTACTCCGTGATCGCCTACGTCGCACCGGACCTTTACAAGGACATCATCCAGTCGCTGATCACGCGCATGGCCGACCAGGCGGCCACCGGCAGCTCGGACGTCTTCGCCCCGACACAAAGCGTGCCGAACGTCCGGTACGAGCGCTCCGCCGTCATCGTCGCGGACGCGCTCTCCAAGGGCTACACCGGCTTCGCACGTCTTGCGCAGGCCTACCCCGTACTGCGGGATCTCACCGGCTACTACTCGGGGCAGCAGTTGCGGCAGGGGTTCATCCCGGATCGCCCGGGCGACATGGTGCAGCGCGGCTACGACCAGTGGGCGCTCGCGATCATCGCCGATGCCGTTGGCCGTACCAATGATGCTGTGACGCTCCGCCAGCAGGCCCTGCTGCCGGTCGCCAACCAGTACAAGCCGGGCGCGTGGACGGCTCCGGACGGTACGAAGGTCGGGGTGCTGAACCCGCGCAACAGCAGCGGGGACTGGACGGATGTCGACTACGAGAAGTTCGAGAGCTCCAACCTCTACCAGGGCACGCTGTGGCAGTACAACTGGTACCCGGCGTACGACATGGCCGGGCTGATCAAGGCCACCGGTGGTCAGCACGCGGCCGAGCAGGCCATGCGCCACATGTTCGGCGAGGACGATCCGGACAACGGCCACGCGATGCTGCACTCGAACGCGAACGAGATCGACCTGCAGGCGCCGTACCTGTTCAACTACGTCAACGAACCGGCGCTGACCCAGAAGTGGGTCCGGTCGATCTACACCAAGCAAACCTGGAACCGCTACATCGCCACCGGGCAGACCGACGGGAACAAGCCGCCGTCGCGCGGCGGTGAGTTCACGCCGCCGGTCAGGACGAGCGTCTACCAGCTTGCGCCCGAGGGCTTCCTGCCCACGATGGACAACGACGCGGGCACCATGTCGACGATGTTCGTCGCCGCCGCGCTCGGCCTGTTCCCGGTCACCGCGGGCTCGTCGCAGTACCAGATCGGTACGCCGTTCTTCGACTCGGCGACGATCTCGTACCCGGCCGGCCGCAGCTTCACCGTCTCGGCCGCGAACGTCTCCCCCGACAACTTCTATGTCCAGAACGCCAAGCTGAACGGTCGCGGGTTCGGCAACACCTGGATCGACTTCTCGACCATCACCGGCGGCGGATCCCTCGACTTCTCGATGGGCGCGAAGCCGAGCACGTGGGGTAACCACTCAGCGCCGGCGTACTCCCTGAGCAATCCCACGACGGACAAGCCGCAGACGTACCAGGTGACGGCGGACCACACGACCGTCGCGGCGGCAGCGGACGGCAAGTTGAACGCCAGTGTGCAACTGACGTTCGACCATCGGGTCAAACTCGCGGCCCGGGTGGGGACCGACCTGCTCAGGCAAGGAAGTGCGCGGGTGGTTGGCCTGCCGAGTGGCGTCGGTGCGTCCCTCACTGTGGCCGGCGCATCGACCGTGAGGCTCAGACTGACCGGCAAGGTGAGCGCCGAGGCGCAGGTCTGGGTCGAGTTCACCGACGCCGCCTTCCGCGGCGGCGTGAAGGTGCGGCAGATCTCCGGTCAAGGCGTGTCCGCGACCTCTCCGATCACGGTGTCGGTCGCGGCCGCCGACCGCGCCGCGCTGCAGAAGCTCGTGGACGAAGCACTCCTCGAGCGGCAGGGCAACTACTCCGTGACCTCCTACCGCGCGTTCAGCGCCGCGCTCGCCCGCGCTCAGGCCGCCCTCGACGCCACCACGTCCGGCGCCGATCTGCGGGCGGCGAAGGAGTACCTGCAGAGCAGTGCCGATGCTCTGACGCTCAATGAAGGCGGCTACCGGGTTCTGCAGGGCGAGCAGTCCGACGAATGGTCAGGTCCCCCGCTGAACAACCAGGCGTACCTGTCGGCCGGCAACCTCGGCGGAGTCACGGACGGATCCTGGATCCGGTACCTCGATCTCGACTTCACCGGCACCACTCCGAAGTACCTCTTGGTGCGTTATGCCAGCTACCGCGCTCCCGGCACCGCGCCGGCGAGCCTGCAGGTGCACGCCGGCGACCAGTCCGGTCCGGTGATCGGCACCGCGGACCTGCCGGGCACGGGCGATTGGGGCAATTACCAGACGATCGTCGTCGACCTCAACAACGCGCAGGCACTCGTCGACGCGAAGGCCGTCAGCCTGACGTTCAGTACGCCGCCCGGCGAGGAATGGGTGTCGAACTTCGACTGGTTCCAGTTCACCCAGTCGCTGCAGTCGGATCCCAACGCGCCGTACGTCCTTGAGGCCGAGACCTGGACCAGCAACAGCGGCGGGAACCTCAAGAACGAGACCAGCACCTGGTCCTCCGGTACCGTCGTGGACGTCGGCGGAGTCAACAACAACAGCTGGCTCGACTACCGCGCCGTCGATTTCGGTACGGCGCCAGTGACCGACCTGTCGGTGCACTACGTCAACAACACCGCCCGCTGCGGCACAGACTCGCACCTGGACGTGTACCTCGACGCAACCGATCCCGCGAACCCTGGCACGCCGTTCGTAACCGTAGAACTGCCGGCCACCGGCGACAGTTGGAGCGCCGACGGCACCACCAGCATCGCGCTGCCCCGGGCCCTCACGGGCAGTCATCGCTTGACGGTAGTCAACCGTTCGACCACCGACGACGGGCATCCGTACGTCGCCAACCTGGACAACTTCACCTTCACCAGGGCCGCGCAGAACACGCTCGACGTACAGGCCGAGACCTGGAAGTCCAGCAGCGGTGACCCGCTCAAGGTCGAGAACTCCAACTGGAACGACGGACCGGTCGTCAACGTCGGCGGCACCTCCGACGGTGCCTGGATCGACTACGGCACCGTGGACTTCGGCGCCACCGGCCGGAATCAGGTGAGCGTCCACTACGCGGGCAACTCCGGCCGTGTCGGGAGCAATCCACGCCTGGACTTCTACCTGGACGCCGCCGACCCGGCTCGTCCGGGCGACCCGATCGCAACCGTCGCGTTGCCGGCCACCGCCGCCGACTGGAACACCGCTGGGGAGGGCACCGCGACGATCGCAACTCCTGTCACGGGCAGCCACCGACTGTCGGTGGTCCTGCGCGCGGGCACCAGCGCCTCGTTGCCGTACGTCGCGAATCTCGACAAGTACACGTTCAGCACCGAGCAGCCTCCGGCCAGCGTCGACAAGTCGAAGCTGGAGCAGGCGATCGGCACTGCCACGCCGTACCTGTCCGATCTCGGGAGGTATCTGCTGATCGACGCAACTGTCTTCCAGCGCGAGTACGCCGCGGCGGAGGCACTGCTCGCGGCGGACTCGGCGACCCAGAGCCAGGTCGACGGGCAGTCGCGAAGCTTGCTGCTGGCAACCAGTCAGCTCGTACCGAAGGCCCGTCGGCAACTCGAGAACCTGGCCGCCGACGCGCAGTCGCGCACGAACCAGCGCTACACCGACACATCCTGGCAAGCCCTGCAGCGGTCGATCGTCCAGGCTCAGCAGGTGCTGGCCGACAAGTCTGCGACCGATGCCGAGCTGTCGCAGGAGACGCGGCGGCTACGGGCGGCGATCGACGGTCTGCGAACGAAGGCGAAGACCGCGCCGTCCGTCCCGCTCAACGTGTCAGCGGGTGGCCAGGACTCGGCGCTCACGGTGCGGTGGCAGACGCCCGCTGACGACGGCGGCAGCGCGATCATCGGGTACGTCGTACGCGTGGCCGACGGCCACCAGCTCCGCGTCGACGACCCGACGCAACACGTGGCCACGTTCAGCTGGCTCAAGCCGGGCAAGTCGTACGTCGCTGCGGTGAGCGCGACCAACGCGATCGGCGAGTCGCCCGCCTCGCCGTGGACCGCGCCGTACACCGCGGCAACCTCGTCGGTCGCCGCCACGACCACAAACGGGACAGCTACGGTCAATCTGTCGGGCAGCTTCCCGTCGGACTCGTGGCCGACCGACCACTACCTCAACGACCTGCTCGGCGCGTTCCCCGGATTGCCTGCCGGGATCAAGGGACCGAACACCAAGGTCGACCGCGACGAGGTCGTCGCGACCAACGACAAGGTGGCGCTCTCGATCAACAACGCCGCGACCACGGCGGAGATGAACCGGGCCCAGACCGACGCCGACCACTCGATCCGCGAGACCGGAACCGACGCGCTCGGGTCGCGGCTCGGCCCGATCTACGCCCAGGCCCTTGCCGCCGGGGAGCTGCCGCAGACCAAGGCCGTCCTCGACCGGGTCGGGCAGACCATCCCCGGAGCGGACGCCGCCAAAGGCATCTGGCCGTACGACCGGCCGTTCGTGCGGCTCGGCCTGGCCAGTCAGGGCGGGCTGATCATGGACTCGCCCGCGGGCGGTTACGACGGCTACCGCACCAGTCCGTCGTTCCCGAGCGGTCATACGTACGGCGGGTACGTCGAAGGCACCACACTCGCGACCCTGCTGCCGGAGCTCGCGCCGACGATCCTCGCCCGGTCGTCGGAGTACGCCAACAACCGCATCGTCCTCGGCTTCCACTACCCGCTCGACGTGATGGGCGGCCGGATGATCGCGCAATCAGTGGTGGCGCACCGCTGGGCCGACCCGACGTTCGAGCCGGCTCTGGAGGTCGCGCACAAGGAGCTCGAATCGGTGCTGGCGGCCAAGTGCGAGGCGGCCGGATTCACCACGGTCAAGCTGTGCGCCGGGGATCCGTACGCCGGACTGACCGACAGCGCTGCCACGCAGCTGTACAGCTACCGGCTCGACTACGGCTTCCCGCGGTCGGGCCCAGCCGGTCAGGCTGAAGTCGTACCGGCCGAGGCGGCCGAGCTGCTCACCAGCACGTTCCCCGAACTGACGGACGACCAGCGGACACAGATCCTGCAGCAGACCGCCATCGACTCGGGCAGCGGGCTCGACAAGAGCGACGCCGGCTGGATGCGCCTCAACTTGTCGAAGGCGATGACGGCGACGTACCGGCTGAACAGCGACGGCACGGTCGCGGTCACCAACTACGACGACGCCACCGCGCGGAGCGTCGCCACGCTCAGTCAGATCAGGGTGAACGGCAGGCCGATCGACGGCTTCGACCCCGCCACCAGGACCTACATGGTCGACAGCGCTTCCAGGGCACGGATCAGCGGCGTACCGACGATCCCGGGCGCGCGGACGAAGGTCAGCACACCGTCCGGCAGCGACCGCACCACCATCACCGTGACCTCGGCCAACGGCACAACAAGCACCAAATACGTTGTCCAGCTCCATCGCTGACCGAATGCTTCGGGCGATAGGGTCGTGCAGCCGGTGTTACGGACGGTTGTGTACCGGCTACGATGACTCGGGTAGGTCGAACCCGCAGTACGGATTGGGATTTTTATGACTGAATCGCAGGACGCCGACCGGGGGATGTACAAGCAGTTGAACCTGGACCGGCCGCACCCTGCCCGGGTGTACGACTACTTCCTCGGCGGCAAGGACAACTTCGAGATCGACCGGCAGGCCGCTGAGCACCTGCTGCAGGCGTTCCCGGGTTTCCGGACCGCCGCCTTGTCGAACCGGATGTGGATGCACCGCGCCGCGCGGTACGCCGCCCAGCAGGGCATCACGCAGTTCCTCGACATCGGCACCGGGATTCCCACCGAGCCGAACCTGCACGAGGTCGTCCAGGAGATCATCCCGTCGGCGCACGTCGTGTACGCGGACAACGACCCGATCGTGCTCGCCCACTCCCGCGCGCTGCTGGTCAGCAAGCCCGAGGGCCGCACGACGTACCTCGAGGCCGACGTCACCGACCCGCAGGCGATCCTCGGGTCCAACGAGGTCGCGGAGCTGATCGACTTCAGCAAGCCGGTCGCGCTGAGCATCGTCGGCGTCTTCCACTACCTCCCGGACCACCTCAAGCCGTACGATCTGGTCCGCCAGCTGGTCGAGCCGCTCGCGCCGGGCTCGCTGCTGATCTTCTCGCACTGCACGCCGGACTTCGCGCCGGAGCTGTGGGAGCGGGCGATGGTCGTGTACCAGGCCGACGGCGGCGAGGCCCAGGTCCGCAGCAAGGAAGAGGTCACCCGCTTCTTCGACGGCACCGAGCTGGTCGAGCCCGGCGTCGTGTCACCGTTCCGCTGGCACCCCGACGACGAGACCCAGCAGTACGTCGACAGCGGCGAGTTCACCGACATCATGTGCAGCCTCTGGGTCGGAGTCGGCCGCAAACCCTGACCCTGGGCGGTGTCGGATGCGGGTCGGCCGCTTCGTTGCAGGGGTGAGAGACCGCCTGCCAAGGCGGTCTCCCGACCCAAGGAGACACCGACGATGCCGCACGCACTGCACCAGGTCCACCGCCTGTTCGAACTGATCGAACCGATCGCCACGGTCACCTTCTCGGAGGTGTGCAACGAGGCGTTCCTGGCGATCGGCATGCGCAACTACTGGGACGGCTACTTCGCCGGCCGGGCCGCGCCGCTCGGGCTCGCGCCGGCCGAAGTGGTGCACGCGGTCTTCTACAACTTCGCCGACGGCGAGGTGGCGCGCCACATCCCGTGGGTCTGGGAGAAGACCACGCCGGAGGAGGCGCTGGCCGTCCGCGAACGGGGCAGCGCCGCCGCGCTGCGCCGGCAACTCGGGGAGCTCGCCGACTCGCCCGGTCTGGTCCGGATCGCCGAGCTCGCAACCCGCGCCGCGCTCAGCGCACCGATCGAGGGCCGGCCGCTGTACGCCGGGCTCCGCATGCTCGCCGTACCGGAGGAGCCGGTGGCCAAGCTCTGGCATGTGACGACGCTGTTGCGCGAGTACCGCGGCGACGGCCACAACGCGGTCCTGGTCGCCCACGGCATCGGCGGCACCGAGGCCCACGTCCTGCTCGCCATCTCGGCCGGAATGCGGCCGGAGAAGTTCGGCCGCATCCACCACCTGCCCAAGGCACAACTGAGCGCCGTCGTCGACGGGCTGCGCACGCGCGGCCTCGTGGACTCCGATGACCAGTTCACCGACTCTGGCCGCGAGCTCAAGGCCCGCATCGAGGCCCTCACCGACGAACTGGCCGCACCCCCGTACGAAGCACTCATCCCGACCGAGCTCGACGAACTGATCACCGCCCTCGAGCCGATCGCCGCGGCCGTCAATTGATTCGTGGGTCCGGGGTTTCGACGTGCGCTAGGTCGGCGGCGTACGCGGACTCGAGTTCGTCGTCCCAGGGGTCGGACTCGGCGGCGAAGGAGTCGAGGACTGTGGTGGGTCGGGTTGCGCCGGAGACGACCGAGAGCACGGGAGACGACTCGAGCAGGGCGCGGAGTTGCAGGCGTTGGACCGAGACTCCGCGGGCGGCTGCGAGCGCCGTCAGCTGGGGTGCCACGGCGGAGTGACGCAACGGCGAGTACGCGAAGAACGGCACGTCATGTGCCTCGCACCATGCCAGGACGGCGGCCGACTCGAGGCCCATCGCGCTGTGGTGGTTCTGCACGGCGTCGATGCGGGCGACAGCCGCCGCCCGCTCGAGCTCGGCGACGCTGACGTTCGACAGACCGATTCGGGCCACCTTCCCCGCGTCCCGCAGCGATGCGAGCGCGGCGACGCCTTCCTCCACCGGCTGCTCGGCCAGGTCGACTCGGTGCAGGTAGTAGAGGTCGAGCTGCTCACGGCCGAACGCCCGCAGGCTGGTGTCGACATCGGAGCGGATCCGGTCCGCGCTGATGTCCGCGTCCCAGGTGCTCTCGCTGGTTCGCGAATGACCGCCCTTGGTGCCGACCAGCACGCCGGAGCC
>DASSDE010000630.1:0-2156 GCA_035697365.1 Kribbella sp.
CCCACCGCGGAGGAGGGTTGCCGGCCAGCTAGCCGGGGCTTGTCGCTGACACTCATGACCTGCCGAGAACGGTAACGAACGGGACACACCTGCCGCCAGTGCCTATCTCATGTGATGAGATGTCTGCACACATCGTGGACAACCCTGAGGAATGCCGATGACCTGGAGCGCACCCGCCGTCGAGCGGCCGGACGGCTCGCTGACCGCACCCGAGCGCGACCTGTTGCAGGGTTACCTGGATTTCTATCGCAGCACCCTGCTCGTCAAGTGTGCGGGGCTGACCCCGGACCAGCTGGCGGAGCGGCCGTCGGCGCCGTCGAACCTGTCGCTGCTCGGTCTGATCCGGCACCTCACGAAGGTCGAGCGGATCTGGTTCCGGATCCACTTTGCCGACCAGCCGGCCGAGCCGCTGTTCGCTCCGGAACTCGGCAAGGACGCCGACTTCGAGCTGATCGATCCGGCCGCCGCACAGGCTGCGTACGAAGGGCTGATCGCGGAGTGGAAGCTCTCCGACGAGGCTGCCGCCGGGCGCTCGCTGGACGACCGGTTCAGCTTCGATGGTACCGAGTCGACGCTGCGGATGATCTACATCCACCTGATCGGCGAGTACGCGCGGCACTGCGGGCACGCCGACCTGGTTCGCGAGCAGCTGGACGGCACGACCGGCGCCTGAAAGTGGTCCACCCGGGCTGGAAACCGATTGCCGCAGGCCCTTCCGGTCCTCGACGTACTGTGTTCGACTCGTTACATGAAGCGACCAGCCGCCCTCGTTGCCCTGCTGGCAACGATGTTCGCCGCCGTGCTGGTGACACCTGCCAACGCGGCCTCCGATGTCCGGATCGAGGTCTTGTCCACGCCGCGCGCCGATATGGTCAGCGCCGGCGACGTGCTGCTCGGAATCACCGGGCGGCACCTGGACGACCTCAAGGTCCGGCTCAACGGGAAGGACGTCACCGACGCCTTCTCCCAGCAGTCAGGCAAGCTCATCGGTGTCGTCCGGGGTCTCACGGACGGCCGCAACACGGTGACCGCCGCGCGAGCGCGGCTCGAGGTCACCAACCACCCACGCTCCGGCCCGCTGCTCGCCGGACCGCACGAGACGCCGTACGTCTGCGGTACGGCGAACTTCGTCACGCTCGCCAAGGTCAAGCTCGGCCCGCCGACCGACGCGAACTGCTCGGTCCCGACCCGCGTCGACTACCTGTACCGCTCCACGGTCGACCGTTCGCTCAAGGTCCTCCCGGCGACAAAGCCGGCCGATCTCGCCACCACCACCACGTCCGACGGCCGCACTGTGCCGTACATCGTCCGCGTCGAGACCGGGGTGATCAACCGGTCGATCTACGAGTACGCCGTACTGAACGATCCCGCGGGCGGTGAGCCGAACGTCCTCAAGGCTCCGAGCGGCTGGAACGGCCGTCTGGTCTACACGTTCGGCGGCGGATGCCCAGGCGGGTGGTACCAGCAGGGGAGTGGCACCGGTGGCGTCAACGACGACTTCCTGCTCGGCCATGGGTACGCCGTCGCGTCGTCGAGCCTCAACGTGTTCGGGGTGAACTGCAACGGCGTCCTGGCTGCCGAGACCATGTCGATGACGCGCGAGCACATCCTCGAGACCATCGGCGTACCTCGGCAGACGATCGGCTGGGGGTGCTCCGGTGGTTCGTACCAGGTGTTCCAGATCGCCGACGACTACCCGGGGCTGCTGGACGGGATCGTGGCGTCGTGCGTGTTCCCGGAGGTCGGTTTCGCGACCCTGCACACGATCACCGACGCGCTGCTGCTCGACCACTACTTCAAGTCGGCAACCGGGTGGACCGACGAGCAGAAGCGGGCCGCGGCGGGCTTCGGCAAGGTCGGCACGATCGCCAACCTGGCCGGCGCCGGACGCCGCATCGACCCGCGCGTCTATTGCCCAGCGCAACTACCTGTCGCGGAGCGCTACGACCCGGTAAACAATCCGGATGGTGCGCGCTGTGACGTCTACGACCATCAGGTCAACGTGTGGGGCAAGGACCCCAGCACCGGCGCGGCGCGCAGGCCGCTCGACAACGTCGGCATCCAGTACGGCCTGGACGCTTTGAACGCGGGCAAGATCACGGCCGCCGAGTTCCTTGACCTGAACCGCTCGATCGGTGGCTTCGACCAGGACGCCA
>DASSDE010000631.1:0-4224 GCA_035697365.1 Kribbella sp.
GTGCGGCTGCCAGCGCCGCGGATCCACCGGCGCGTCCCACTGCAACGCGTTCAGCAGCGCGCCGGTCTCCGGCACGATCGACGTGTACCCGACGATGCCGTGCGCGCCCGGCGGCAGGCCGGTGCCGAGACTGGTCAAGCTCACCGCCGTCGTCGACGGCACACCGGCCGTCAGGCTCCGGCCCTTCGGGATCAGCGACGACAGGTACGGCGCGGCTTCGGCGTACCGCTGGAGGAGGTTCCAGCCGAGGCCGTCGAAGAGCAGGACGGCATACCGCGGTGCGGGCGGCAGGTCGAGGAGGTTGGTCTCGCCCCGCACCGACAGCGCGCCGGCGACGGACGGCAGTACGTCGGCGAGTGCGCCACCACCGTACTGCGGGGAGACCGGCACGATCACGGCACTACCTGCTGGTCGCGAACGAGAGCGCCTTCGCGAACTCGAGCACCTGCTGGATGCCGGCCGGGCCGTCAGCGGCGGCGCTGATCCGCAACGAGATGTCGTCGGCCGCGACCGAACCGGTGTAGCCGTGGTCGGCCTCGCAGTTCGGGTCGGCGCAGACCGCGGGCTCGAGGTCGATCCGGTTCACCATGCCCCAGCCGATCGTCAGCACGACCTCACCGCTGCCAGCCACTGCCGGATCCGCCTTGCCCGAGGCGTAGCCGGCCGGGTTGGGGACGACGCGGTTCACCACGACGGCGTTGATGCGCTGCAGCGGGATCGCCTCGGTGGAGGTCGATGCGTACGGCGCGCGGATCAGCTCGTCGGCGGCGTGCTCGTCGGTGTGCCCGACGATCAGCCGGCTCGGGGTCAGCGCCAGGATAGTGATGTGCCGCCGGACCTCGTCCCGGTCGAACGTCGGCTCGTGCTGCAGCACGTACGCCCGGATCGGCTCGTCGGCGATCGCCACCGCGAGCGAGTCCGTCACCACGTCGGGGTAGTAGCCGCACCGATCGATCGCCTCGCGGAGGTCGGCTGACGCGTCCGCGAGCTCCGGTGCATTCAGGTCACGCATGCCCTCATCCTCGCACGACCGCGCACCGGAGCGTTCGACCCTTCGCCCGCGCCTGTGGACAACCGCGATCAGTTCGCACTTGCCTTCCGCAGCACCGGTGCACCGGCAGCGCCGGCCACCGCGACCAGGACGAGGCCCGCAACCACCTGTCCCAGCAGGAGAATCGCGCCGGAACTACCCTGGGTGATGACCTTCCCGCCGCTCAATGCCAGCCCACACAGCGCTCCGAATCCGACCACCGGCAGCCCGACACCGATCACCGGTACGACAGCAGCCAGCCGAGCGGCCCGTTCGATGACCTGTAGCGGTACGCCGGAGCGCCGCAATGCACGCGCAGGAGCAGCCTGGTCGAGTGCCGTACCCACCGCACCGGCAGCTGTCGACGCCGCAACGGTCAGGAACACCAATGAGAGCAGGAGCGCGACACCGATCCGCATGTCGTGGAAGGTCGGGTCGTCCTCTCCGGACGGCATGAAGACCGAGATGAACCCGGTGACGAACCCGGACAGCACCAGTGCAGCCACCGGACGGAACGCGCCCTTCGGGTCGTCCACCAGCCGCCGCCCGGCGAGTAGCGACACCGGCCCGTTCGCTCCCTTCGCCATCAGCTTGCCGATCACCTGGACCAACCACGGTCCGATGATCCGTACGGCGAGTGCGGCGAAGCCGATCCCGATCAGCAGCGGCACGATGGCTCCGCGCAACCCGTAGTACGCCAGGATCACCGGTCCGATCACGAGGAGCCCGATCCGGATCATGCTGACGCCCTTGCGCGTCTGGCCGCGGACGACGCCCAGCGGCGTGATGCTGACGCGTCCGAGACCGATGAGCGCGCTGATGACGGACAGGACAGGGACGGCAACCAGTACGACAAGAACTGTCCACCACTGCACAGTGATGTCACCGACATACCAACGTCCACCGCCCAATGGGATCTGGGCGATCAGTGGACTCAGGACGGTGTAGCCGATCAGTCCGACCACCGCGCCCGCCAGACCAAGCACGGCCTGCTCTACTGCACTCAGCCAAAGCACTTGGGTGCGGGTGGCCCCTGCGAGACGCAGTGCGGCCAGCCTGTGTTCACGGCGCTTGGCCGCAACGCCGGCGGCTTGTCCGACGAGGCTGAGGATCGGGAACAACACAAGGGTGATGCCGAAAGCCACGGCGATCAGCAGCCCGAGCATCCGGCTGTCCCAGACCTTGTCATGCCAGCTGCTCACGTACTGCGGATAGTCGTCGGCCGGGATCGTGTCGACGCCACGGATGATGATGAACTCCTCGGGCGAGGACAGGCCCTTGTCGCTGATCACACCTGTCGGCTTGTCGCCGTACTGGTTGCTGAGGCTCGACCAGTGCTTGGCGACCTCGGGCGACACGTAGACCTCGCCCGGCTTCGGGGCGTGGTCGAGGCCGGGTGGAGCAGGTTCGCTCGGCTTCAGGACCGCCAGGTCGAGGACGCTGAGGCGCTGGCCGTCGACGCGCTGGTCGTCGTCCAGGTTCAGCATGCCGACTGCGGTCGCCGGGTCCGCCTTGTCCGCGCTCCGCCACCCGATCCGCTCGGACCGGTGACTCAACCCGAGCGACCCCGCGATCAGGAACGTCACCAGTAACGCGACCACGGCTGTCGCCCCGAACGCCGCCAGGTTCGCGGCCCGCCCGCCCGGCCCCGGTCGCCGGACGAACCGCAGACCGAGGTCTGTCATCGGGTTCACTGCCGCACCCCCGGCCCGAACGGCCCACGCGGCCCGAACGGCACCGTGACCGGGGACTGGGTGCCGTCGCTGACACGTCCGTCGACGATCTGCAGCGTGCGGTTGCAGCGAGCCGCGACCGCGTTGTCGTGGGTGACGACGACCACTGCGGCGCCTCGGTAAGTTGCGGCGCCGACAAGCAGGTCGATGACCTGGGAGCCGGTCGCAGCGTCCAGTGCGCCGGTCGGCTCGTCGGCGAACACCACCTGTGGTTCGCCGACGAGCGCACGGGCAATGGCGACTCGCTGCGCCTGCCCGCCGGACAGTTCGCCGGGGCGGCGACCCACCTCTGCCGCCAGACCGACCTGCGCCAGCGTGGTGCGGGCCCGTCCGATCGCGTCGTGGCGGCTCAGGCCGTCCACCATCAGCGGCAGTGCGACGTTCTCGTCCGCGGGCAGCTCCGCGAGCAGTTGGTTGTCCTGGAAGACGAAGCCGAGCCGGCGCCTGCGCAGTACGGTCCGAGCGGCGTCGTTCAGCTGGTCGACGCGCTCGCCGCCCAGCCACACCTCGCCCTGGTCCGGTGTCAGGATGCCGGCGAGCACGTGCAGCAGCGTGGTTTTGCCGTTGCCGCTCGGGCCCATGACCGCGAGGGCCTCGCCGGATCGGACAGCGACGTCGACACCGGCCAGGCCGACCACGTTGCCGTAGTACTTGACCAGGCCGTGCCCGCTCAACACCACCTGTGACTGGGGACTCTGGAAGTTCATACCGCAGAGCCTTCCGCGATCACGTCCCGCGAGCGTCGGACCACGGACCGGTCTTGCGATCGCCTTCGGGTGCCTTTCGGCGGTCCCGCGTACGACTCAGGTCGTACGTCACTCGTTCCGGAAGGCCGACGGATACGCGTCCCGATAGCTCGGGATCGTGCCCGTCGGCGTCTCGACCGACTCGGCGTTCAGCATCGCGTACACGATCGCGCGGGTCAGCGTCCGCGCCCCGGCGGCGAACACGGTCTCCAGCTGCCCCAGCGCCGTCGGGTCCGTGACGCTCAGCCGCGGCGCGTCCGTCGCCCGGGTCGAGAGCGCGAAGATGCTGTCGCCGTCGACGAGTGTGTGGATCGGATCGATCGCCCGCGCCAGGCCGTCGTGCGCCACCATCGCCATCCGCTGGGTCGCGGCCTTGTCCAGCGGTACGTCGGTGGCGACGACCGCGATCACCGTGTTCATCGACGGGCCGGGGATCAGGTTCCGCCCGGGGGCGGCGGCCGGCGGCGGCTCGGTCGGCGTCCGCAGGTGGGCGAACTCGTCACCGAGACCGAGACGCGCGCCGTACAGGTTGCCGTCGGCATCGACCGTCGAGCCGGCCGCGTTGACGATCACGAGCGCGCCGACCGTCGTACCGTCGTCGAGCCGGACGCTCGCCGAGCCGGTGCCCCCCTTGAGCGACCGGGCGCGGGCACCCGCGCCCGCACCATGGTTGCCTAGAGCAACCGGTCCGTCGGACGCGGACGCGATCGCGTCC
>DASSDE010000632.1:0-2590 GCA_035697365.1 Kribbella sp.
TCGCCAGCAGAGCTTTCTGCTGCTCCTTGTCGCGGTGGTCGTACGTCAGCTCGCCGCGGAACAGGAACGCCGCGCGAACCTGGCCGGTCTGACGGACGCCGTACATGCCGACGAGGTTGCCGACCGAGAAGTGCGCGAGCATGTGGTTGCCGAGCCCGAACACGTCCGGCATCGAGAACACCGCGAGGTAGCCGCCGAGCGGGCGCAGCACCTCGGCCTCGGGACCGAACGCGAGCCGCCGCACGTTCGAGTGCAGGCCGTCCGCCCCGATCACCAGGTCGAACCGGCGCTCGAGCCCGGAGTCGAACGTGACATCGACGCCCTTGCCGTCGTCGTCGAGGGTCGCGATCGAGTCGCCGAACAGGTACTCCACGCTGCCGCGACTGGCGTCGTACAGGATCTTGGTGAGCTCGCCGCGCAGGATCTCCACGTGCCGGCTGGAGATCCCGGCGTACATCCGGCTCAGGTCGACCTCGACCGGCCGCCTGCCGAACCGTTCGACGGTCATCGAGTCGAGCTGGCTGCGGGCCGCGTCGATGCTGTCCCAGCAGCCCATCCGGCTGGTGACCTCTGCCGCCGCGCTGTACAGGTCGACGGCGTGCCCGCCGAGCCCGTGCCGGGCGGCGGGGGTGCGTTCGACGACCGTCGGCTCGAAACCGTAGCGGTGCAGCCAGTACGCGAGCACCGGTCCGGCCACGCTCGCCCCTGAGATCAGGACCTTCATCAGAACTCCCCGAGGTTTGTTTACTTATCGGACGGTAAGTAAACGACCGGCCGATGTCAACCATTTACTTAACGTGAGGTCAGCTAATCTGCCGGGTATGCCGAGGCGACGGACCGGTGACACCCGGGCGCGGATCCAGCAGGCCGCGCTCGACCTGTTCGCCGTTCAGGGCGTGCAGCAGACCAGCCTGCGCGACATCGCCGACCGGCTCGGGGTGACGAAGCCCGCGCTCTACTACCACTTCGCGTCCCGCGAGGACCTGCTGAACAGCCTGGTCGAGCCGATGATCGCCGAGTTCGAGGCGTACGCCGCCGCCCAGCGGGCCGCGGCGCCGGTGCCCGCCCGCGAGCTGCTCGGTTCGTACTTCGACCTCGCCTACCGGCACCGCGCGCTGATCCAGCTCGCGATCCGGGACCTGTCCGTGCTGCACGAGCTGAAGCTTGCCGACCGCTTCATCGAATGGCGCAGAACGCTGGCCGAGCTGCTGATCGGCACCACCCCGTCGCTGTCCGACGTGGTGCGCTGCATGGTCGCGCTCGGCGGTCTGTCCGACTGCGCCGTGATGATCGACCACGAGCCCGTCGAGGAGCTCCGCGAGGCGGCGGTCGCGGCCGCGTACGACAGCCTGGGCCGCGACTAGCGCCCAGCGATCCTGGAGACCGCGAACAACAGGACCAGTACGACTGCGAACACCCGCATGAACCGCGGCCCGGTCGTGACGGCCGGCCAGGACAGGAACGCCAGCCACCCGAGCAACAGGGCGAGCAGCACCAGCGCGACCACGCCGATCGTGACCGGAGCGAACGCTCCGGCCAGTGCGAGCACCAGCGTGATCCCTGGCAGCGTCAGCTTGGGCGCGGCGTGCAGCTTCGCGACGTACGGATAACTGATCTTCGTGATCCGCTGCCGCAACGGGCTGCTGGGGGTGCTCATGACCCTATTGTTCCAGGTCCTAAGGTTGGGTCCGTGTTCGTGGTGATCAGGTTCCGGGTGGGGGAGTCCGAGCAGGCCGGGTTCGGCGAGCGGCTGCAGGCCGCGGTGGACGTGCTCGCGCAGCAGAAAGGGTTCGTCGCGGCCCGGACCGGGCGGAACGTCGACGACCCGGAGTTGCTCGCGCTGACCCTGGAGTTCGAGAACATCGGGAGCTACCGGCGTGCCCTCTCGCCGTACGAGGTGAAACTGACCGCCGTACCGCTGCTGTCGCAGGCGATCGACGAACCGACCGCGTACGAGGACCTGTTCCTGTAGCACAGGATTCGATGACGGGCACCCCGGACCGATAGCCTGGTTCCTTCCGTAGATCTGTCAGTACTTGTTCTGGAGTCCAAAAGTGCCCGTGGAAACCGTCGATGCCGTCGTCAGCCTCAGCAAGCGGAGAGGCTTCGTGTACCCGTGCGGCGAGATCTACGGCGGAACCAAGTCGGCCTGGGACTACGGTCCGCTCGGCGTCGAACTGAAGAACAATGTCCGCACCCAGTGGTGGCGGACGATGGTCACCGGCCGCGACGACATCGTCGGCCTGGACTCCTCGGTGATCCTGCCGACCCAGGTCTGGGAGGCCTCCGGCCACCTGTCCGAGTTCGTCGACCCGCTGACCGAGTGCCAGTCCTGCCACAAGCGGTTCCGCGACGACCACCTCCGCGAGGACTTCGCCCGCCGGAAGAACAAGGACCCCGAAACGGTCAAGCTGGCCGAGATCGCCTGCCCGAACTGCGGTAACAAGGGCACGTTCACCGAGCCGCGGATGTTCAACGGCCTGCTCAAGACCTACCTCGGCCCGGTCGAGTCCGAAGAGGGCCTGCACTACCTGCGCCCGGAGACCGCCCAGGGCATCTTCATCAACTTCGCGAACGTGATGGGCACCGC
>DASSDE010000633.1:0-9435 GCA_035697365.1 Kribbella sp.
CCGATCAGCACGCTGACCTTGCCGTCGGGGATGGTCAGGGTCAGGTCGTGAGCGATGACCTTCTGGTCATAGGCGAGTTGCACGCCTTGTGCCTGCAGACGCATGGCAGGTCTCCTACTTTCCGGTCTTCACGAGCAGGTACAGGAAGTACGGTCCGCCGACCACCGCAGTCACCAGGCCGGCCGGGATCTCCAGCGGCGGCGCCAGACCACGGCCGATCATGTCGGCGAACAGCATCAGCAGTACGCCGAACAGCGCTGCCGCCGGGATCGACGCCAGGTGCTTGCCGCCGAACACCCGGCGGGCCATGTGCGGAGCAATCAGACCGACGAAGCCGATCGTGCCGGCCACCGCCACGGCGGCCGCGGCGAGTGCGACCGCGAACAGCAGCAGCAGTCGCCGGGTTCGCTCGACCGGTTCTCCGAGCCCGGCGGCCAGGTCGTCACCGAGCCCGAGGACGTCGAGCTTGCGAGCCCACACCACGATCAACGGCACCAGCACGAGCACCCAGGGCAGGATCTCGAGGACGGCACTCATCGATCGGCCGAACAAGCTTCCGGTCAGCCAGATCAGTGCCGCGCTGACGTCGAGTGGGTTGCGGACGAGCAAGAACCGGATGCCCGCCTCGAAGGCCGCACTGACGGCGATACCGACCAGGGCGATCCGCACCGGGGTCGCACCACGCCGGTACGCCAGCAGGTACACGAGGCCGGCGGCCGCGAGGCCACCGACGAACGCCGCCGGCACGACAGCCAGGACCGGGACACCTGGGATCGCGAGCAGCAACAACATGCCACCGAAGCCCGCACCCTTGGTGACCCCAATGATGTCCGGCGCCGCCAGCGGGTTCCGGATCACGCCCTGCATCACCGCGCCGGACACCGCGAGCGCCGTACCGATCAGCCAGCACAGCAGGACCCGCGGCAACTGGAAGTCGAGAACGATCGCAGCCGCCTGGTCCGACCGATCGCCGACCAGTGCGTGCGCGAGGTTGCCGAACGACACGTCGGTCGCCCCGACCTTCAAGCTGTAGACACTCAGTACGAGCGCCAGCGCACCGAGCGATCCCATCAGGATCGCCGGATGCCGCTTCGCCAGCGACGTCCGCCGGACGCTCTGCGCAACAATCGCCGCACTGCTCATCGACGTCCTCGCTTCGCTCCGGGCGCCGATGAGGCACGAGGTGCGCTGTGCTTGATGATGAACTCGCTTCGCTCGTTCATGAGGTCACCTTCTGTCGACGGGCCAGGTAGACGAAGATCGGTGCGCCGATCAGAGCCGTGACCACACCGGCGGGTACTTCGAACGGTGGCTTCACGTAGCGGGACACGATGTCGGCGTACAGGACGAGCACCCCGCCGCCCGCCGCGCACAACGGCAGCAGCACCGTGTAGCTGGACCCGACCAGGCGGCGCATGATGTGCGGAATGATCAGGCCGATGAAGGCGACCGGCCCGGCCACGGACACCGCCGCACCGCACAGCACGATCACCAGCAGCGACCCCAGCACGCGGGTCCGTTCGACGTTCTGACCGAGCCCGCGGGCCATGTCGTCTCCCAGCGCCAGCAGGTTCAGTGGCCGCGCCATCGCGAACGCACCGAGCAGGCCCAGCACCAGCCAGGGCAGCAGGTTGCGTACGTCCTGCCAGCCGGCGAAGTTGACGCCGCCGACCAGCCAGAACAGCACGCTGTCGGTGGAGTTCTCGTCGAAGATGATCAGCACCTGGGTCAACGAGATCAACAGGCTGCTCGCCGTCACACCGGCCAGTGCCAGCCGTACCGGACTGACCCGGCCACGCCCCGAACCGGCCAGCAGCATCACCGAGACACCTGCCGCGGCCGCGCCGCCGAACGCCAACAGAATCGTTGGTGCACCCGACAGCGACGGCACGATGGTGATCGCCAGGACGACGACGAAGACCGCGCCGGCGTTCACGCCCATGATCTCGGGTGCCGCCAGCGGGTTGGCGGCGACTGCCTGCATCAGCGCGCCGGCCACCGCCAGGGCGGCGCCGACGCAGAGCGCCAGCACCACCCGTGGCAGCCGGATCGACTGCAGGATCAGCTCGTCGGCATCGTTCGCCTTGAAGATCGCACCGGGCAGCCGCGCCAGCGAGATGTGCTGGCTGCCGATCGACATGCCCCACGCGATCCCGCCGACAACCAGCACCAGCAACACCAGTGACACCCAGGTGACTCGCTGCTTGCTGGTGACGATCTTCGGGCGCTTGTGCGCGGCATCCTCGGCGGGTTTGGGCACCGTGCCCACGGACAGGCTCATGTCACTTCCCGTAGAGGAGTTTGACGGCTTCCTGGGCGACCACCTCGGAGGCGATCAGGCCTCGGGACCGGGACCACTCGTTCGGGTCGACGTCGTAGCTCGCGTTGTTCTTCACCGCGGGGATCTCCTTCCACAGCGGACTCTTCTTCCACTGGTCGCGCAGCGTCGGTCCGTCGTTGGGAGCAATGAACATCACGTCCGGCTTGGTGGCGACCAGCGTCTCCAGGGTGAGCGACACCGACGCGTCACCGGAGCTGTCCGGCAGCGGTGAGTCGATGCCGATCGCGGACAGCACGCCCGGCGTGTAGGCCTTCGGCGGGAACCCAGTGAAACCCTTCTCCGACGCGCGGACGAACAGGGCCTTCCGGTTCTCGTCCGCGGGCGCCGTCGCCTTCAGGTCCGCCATCGTCTTGGCGTGCTCCGACAGCCGGGTCTTCATCTGATCGCACTTGTTGAGCGCGATGGCCGTGGACATCTCGCTGTCCAGCACCTGCTGGTAGTTGCCGTTCAGGCTGGCGTAGGCGATCGTCGGCGCGATCTTGGACAGCTGCGCGTAGATGGCCTTGTGCCGGCCGCTGTCGGCCACGATCAGATCCGGCTTCAGCGCCGTGATCACCTGGATGTTCGGCGTCGCCCGGAGGCCGACCGACTTGTATGTGCCGACCTTGTCGCGCAGGGCGGGGATGATCCGCTTCGGCTGGTTGTCGTCGGCAACTCCGACCGGCGACATGCCGACCGCGACAAGGGCGTCGACGAACGAGTACTCCAGCGCCACCACCCGGACCGGCGTACCGGTGACCGTGGTGGTGCCGAGATCGTGCTTGACCGTACGGGTCGCCTTGCCGCACTGGTCCAGGTTCACGTCCGGGCTGACGCCCTCGGCGGCGGCTGCCCGGTCGGCGTTCGGTGCCGCGCCGGTGGCGGACGAGGAGGCGGAGCCGCCGCAGCCGGACAGGGCGACCGCGGCGGCGGTCAGAGTGACGGCAACGGCGAGACGCCGCAACCTCGAGGTTCGGTGGGACATGGCATTCGCTCCTGATGTCGACAATGCCTTGCAGGGGTCGGTTTCATCCGGTCACGGTGCGAGAGAGGGCCGGGTCGTCGACGTCCGGACGGTCGGACAGACCGGGGCCGTCGTAAAGGTTCCACGGAGCCTGCTGATAGCTGTTGCCGCAGGGCAGGCCGGGAGTCAGCCGGTAGATGCCAGTGGTCAGATCGACCAGGCTGGACACGATCGTGGCGTAACGGTCGAGCTCGTGCCGGCGCGGGTCGACGTGCTGGCAAACGGCGTTCGGATGGCTGAAGTGATCGCTCATCGTGGTCTGCACGATGGTCTCGACCGCTTTCTCGGTGCTGCCGTCGCGGGCGACCTGACGCAGGCCCTCCTCGACGCGGGGCACCCGGTACAGCGAATCGGGCGAGAACGGGCGGTAGGTGTCGTTGAGCTGCGCCGGGACGAAGGCCTGAAAGTGGTTGCCGTGGACAAGCAGTCCGTCGGTCGGGTACATCCAGCCGTGCCGTCCGGGCGTGGTCTCGACGTCGATGGCGAAACCGTCGCGGTGGGTGAGAAGCAGGTTGCTGGACAGGCTCTGGCGGGTGCCGAAGACAACCTGCAACGCGTCGTACAGGTCCCAGCTCTCCAGCACCATCCGGCGCACGAACGTACCGGGCACGGCGAGACCGCGGCCGAAGCCGGCGCCCAACCCGTTGGCGTTCAAGGCCAGGCCGGCCGAGTTCGCGCCGTGCCGGGCGAGCTGCCCGGCCTCGACGTGGCCGATCACCGTCGGCTTGCCCGGCTGGGAGATCCGCAGCAGGACGATCGTGTCGGCCACCCCCGCCCACAGGTCCCAGTTCTGTCCGGCCCACACGTGGCCGAGCGGGTTGGCCTGCGGCAGCAGCGCGAACGAGGTGCAGCCGTCGTCGCGCTGCCCGTCGAGAGTCGCCGCGGGCTCGTCCGCGAACGGGTTGCCGCGGGTCAGCTCACCACGGCTGTTCAGGGCGAGGATCTCGGCGAAGGTCCGTCCGGATCCGTCGGCGATCCCGCGGACCTCGTCCAGCAGTTCGGGGGCGTGCGGCTCGATCACCGGCACCCAGTACGGGGCGCGGTCGAGCACCTCGGCCCAGGACAGCCCGGTGGCACGCGGAACGGATTCGGCGTAGAAAGCCAGCGAGCGCTCGATCAACGTCCGCGCGGCCTCGCCGTACTGGCGGCCGCGATCGCGGGCGTCGGCGCCGGAGATCTCGATGGTCCGAAGGTGTGACACGGAGGTCGCTCCAGGGGGTGGACGGCGGACTGGACACGCGCTGTTCGTTGTGTTCACTACGAATATTCGTCTGACGGTAGTGATTGCTACAATCCCTGTCAACGGGTCGGCGCATCGTTTACCTGCCGGTGACACAGCAGGCCGGATGACATGATCTGCGTACTGATAGGTACTGACAGGCACAACTGGGAGCCGGAGGAGCCGACGTGACCGAAACCAAGGCGCCCACCCTGCCGGAGCGGGTGGCGAGCCGGATCGACTCGCTGACCGCGACCGAGCGGAAGATCGCCGAGTACCTGTCCGCCCATCCCCAGGAGGCAGCGTTCTCCTCGGCCGAGGAGCTCGGCCGGGCTACCGGTACGAGTGATGCCAGCGTGGTCCGGACCGCCAAGGCGCTGGGCTTCGACGGACTGCCGGGCCTGAAGCGATCGCTACAGGGCCAGCTGCAGGCACTGCTGAGCCCGGCGAACCGGCTCAGCAACAGCCTGTCCTCGTTCGACGACGGCGCCGAGGGCATCCTGGCCGCGACCCTGCGCGATCACGTCGAGCGTCTCGAGCAGGCCGAACGGAGCATCGACCCACGCGCCTTCGAGCACGCCGTCGAGCTGATCGACTCGGCCCGCGAGACGATCATCTGCGGCTTCGCCGGCCTGGACGGGATCTCGGCGTACACCGCGACCCACCTGACCCGGATCGGCCGCCGGGCGCGGGCGGCGTCGGACACCGGCTACCGGCTTGCCGACCGGCTGCTGACGCTCGGTCCGGAGGACGTGGTGGTCGTGATCGCCCACAACCGGATCATCGTCGAGACCCGCGTCGTCCTCGACCTCTGCGCCGAGGTGGGCGCCCGCGCAGTACTGATCACCGACACGCTCGGCGAGGCCCTGCGCGACCAGGTCGACGCCGTGCTGTCGGCGCCGACCAGCCGTCCCGGGACGTTCACCAGCCAAGCGACCGTGCTGATCCTCCTGGAGGCTCTCGTGATCGCGGTAGCTGCGCGGAACCAGGACCGCTCGCTCGAGACGACGGATCGGATGAACCAGCTGCGCGAGGAGCTGATGGGCTTCTCCCGCGCCGACGAGGTCGCGCTGAACCTCCCGGCCGCACGACGCGACCGCAAGCCCTGAGCTTGGTCCTGTCGGGTCGCCACGGTCAGCCGTTGACGCAGGATCGCAGTCCGTCGACGAGGTACGGCATCACCTCCTGCCAGTCCGCGACCAGGCCGACGTCGCAGTGCGCGAAGATCTCGGCGGCCGGGTCGGTGTTGATCGCGACGACGGTCCCGGCGCGGCTCGCGCCGGCCAGGTGGTTCAGGTTGCCGGACAGCCCGACAGCCAGGTAGATGCGCGGGGCGACGCTGCGGCCGGTGATGCCGATCTGGCGTCCGTGCGGGAGCCAGCCCTGATCGGTCACCTTGCGGGTGGCGGCGAGCTCTGCGTTGAGCAGAGCGCGGACAGGCTCCAGTTCGTCGTACTTCTCCGGTGGGACGCCACGACCGACACCGATGACGACCTCCGCCCGGTCGAGCGCGTCACCGTCGTTTCCGGTACGTCGGTGGGTTCGCGCGATCGCCGTGTCGGGCTCGACGTGCAGGACGCGCTCCTGCAGCGGACGGTCGGCGCGCGGGGCACTCAGCGGCAGCAGACCGGTCCTCAGGGTGGCGATCTGTGGTGTGCCATGGCTGACAATCTCGGCCAAGGTGCCGCCGCCGGACGGCTTGAGTCCACTCAGCCGACCGTCGTTTGTGGAAAGGCTGACGAGGTCGGACATCAGGCCCGCGCCTGAGCTGACAGCCAGTCGTGCGAGCACCTCGCGATCCCACGGCTGCGCGGCACCCAACACGGCCCACGGGCGTCGGTCCCCCATCCAGCCGGCCAACGCCCGCGCCACGGACCGCGGCTCGTCACCGTCCAGTACGACGACCGAATCGGCTCCCCATTGACCCAGGTCGTCAGCAGCTGCTGCCATCCGCACAGCTATGACCTCGCCGCCGACTTCAGCAGCCAACTCCGCGGCTGCCCCGAGCAGGGCACGAGTCCCTTCGACCGAACCCGCGCCGACCAGCGCGACCACCTGCACCTCGGCTCGCGGCGAGGTCGGCGTCGCGACAGTGTCGTGGTGCGAGGCGGCTGCCGGGGGACTCTGTGGGCTGAAGCAGCCTCGGGTTGTCAGTTCGGCGAGGGCACGCGTGACTTGGGATTCGGGGTGGCCGCGGAAGATGACCGGATTGCGAGTCAGGGGTGCGGGGTGCACCTGAGCGACCTTGGTGGGGCTGGCGGCCAAGCCCCAGGAGCCTTCGGCTTCGGAGAGGTCGGTTGTGCTGAGTCGGCGGACTGCTTCGGGCGCCGGCCAGGTGTCGACGGGGGCTTTGGCGGGATCGCAAGAGCGTTCGGCGACAGCGACAACCGCGGGGAGGTCGATGGTGACCGACTCGGTCCCGGTGTCGTGCTGGACGGTCGTTCGGAGTCGGCCGGCAACCGGGTCGAGAGCCAGGACCGGCCCGGTGAAGGGCAGGCCGAGGAGTTCGGCGAGCATCGCTCCGACGGCTCCGGTGCTGCCGTCGACCGAACTGTTGCCGACCAGGATCAGGTCCGGTGGATCGTCGAGCGATCGAACCGTGGCGGCCAGCGCCCGTGCGGTCACCAGACAGTCCGATCCGGCCAGTGCGGGGTCGGACAACTGCACGGCATCGTCGACACCCCAGGCCAGCGCCTCCCGCAGTACGTCGACGGCGGCGGGTGGGCCCATCGTGATCGCCGTACTGCGGCCACCTGTCGCTCTGGCCAGCCGCACGGCTTGCGCCACGGCCCGGCGGCACCACGGGTTCATCTCGGCGACCGCACCGTCGCGTTGGAGCCGGCCGTCTGCGTCCAGACGACCGCTGTGGTCACCCTTGGGCACTTGTTTCACCAGCGCAGCAACGACGAGGCTCATGACAGGCAGTCCTTCCGCAGGGTAGGTGGCCCTTTCCCGACTGAGGTTTGGGTAACCTCAGTTGGTTTGCATCATCTGTTACATCGGTGTATTCGTTACTTCGCACCGGCGGCAACGGCACCGCGGTCCGCGGCCGACAGGTGTTGCACGGTCACCCCGGTCGCGGTCATCGTGCGCGTCACCGCGCGACCGCCGTACACCCAATAGATGACCAGCTCGCCCGCACCACGGTTGATGAACTGGTGCGGTACACCGGCCGGCACCCAGGTCGCGTCACCCGCCTCCAGGTCGACACGCTCACCGTCGATCACCGCGGTCGCCTGGCCCGTGAAGACCAGCACCGACTCCTCGACGTTGTGCGAGTGCAGTGGGATTTCGGTGCCGACGGCAAAGGTTGTGGTGCCGGTGGTGATCCGGTTCGCGTCGTTGTTCCACGCGCCGACGTACGGGACCGTACGGACGCCACTGCCGCGGTCGAACACCTCGGTCTCGTCCGGCCGGATCACCAGCCGGGGTGCGGGCTGCGGCGACCACACGGTCTTGACGTTCATGAACTCGCGCATCCCGTCGGCGCCGAGCTCACGGCCGTACCCGGACTCCTTGATGCCGCCGAACGGCAGGCGTGGATCCGAGGCGACCATGGCGTTCACGAACACCGCGCCGGCCTCGATCCGCCGGACCAGGCCGGCCGACCGCTCGGGTGCTGTCCACAGCGATGCGCCGAGGCCGAACTCGGTCTCGTTCGCGAGCCGGATCGCGTCGTCGGCGTCCCGGGCGCGGACGACCGCCGCAACCGGACCGAACGTCTCCTCGTCGAATGCTGCCATCCCCGGCAGCACGTGATCGAGAACGGTCGGCGCGTAGTAGAACCCCGGCTCGACCGGACCGCCCCCGCAGACCAGGGTGGCGCCGGCTTCGACCGTACGGCGAACCTGGTCGTGCAACGTGTCGCGCAGACCGCCGCGAGCCAGCGGGCCGAGGGTGGTCGCGCGCTGCAGCGGGTCGCCGACGACGAGCCTCCCGACCTCGGCGGCGAAGTGTGCGACGAACTCGTCGGCGACAGGCTCCTCGACGATCAGCCGTTTCGCGTTCACACAGCTCTGTCCGGTGTTGAGGAACCGCGCCTTCACGGCGGTCCGCGCTGCCGCTTCGAGATCGGCGTCGGCGAGGACGATGAACGGGTCGGATCCGCCGAGCTCGAGGACCTGCTTCTTCAACGCCCGACCGGCCTGGCTGGCAATGATCCGGCCGACCTCGGTGGAACCGGTGAACGTGACCGCGGCGATCCGGCGATCGGCGATCAGCCCGGCGACCTGGTCGGTCTCGACCAGTGCGACGCCGATCAGACCACTCGGCGTCCCGGCCTCCGCTAGCACGGACTCGATCGCGAGCGCGGTCTGCGGCACGGTATTCGCGTGCTTGAGGATCGCGCCGTTGCCGGCCGCGAGCGCGGGAGCGGCGAAGCGGAAGAACTGCCAGAACGGGAAGTTCCACGGCATCACGGCGAGTACGACGCCGAGTGGTTCGACCTCGATCCGGCCCTGCGTGGTGACCTGCTCGGCGGCGAGGAAGCCGGCCGCGTTGGCGGCGTAGTACTCGCAGGTGATCGCGCACTTCTCGATCTCCGCCTCGGCCTCGGTGATCGGCTTGCCCATCTCGGTGCTGATCAGGTCCGCGAGGCCGGCGCTGCGAGCGCGCAGCGTGTCGGCGATCGACTGCAGCAAGAGGGTTCGCTCGTCGACGGCCGTGAACCGCCAGTTGCCCTGGGCAAGCAGCGCCGCGTCGAGCAGTCGGTCGACGCGGTCCCGATCGTACGGCTCGAACGCCGCGAGGCGCTCACCAGTGGCGGGGTTGATCGAGGCGATCACGGGGTGTGCCCTTCGCTGAGTTCCTTCAGGACGTGGGGGAGGACGCCGCCGTGGCGGTAGTAGGCGTGTTCGCGGGGAGTGTCGAGAC
>DASSDE010000634.1:0-9849 GCA_035697365.1 Kribbella sp.
TGTTCTCCGTGGTGTCGAGCATGCTGGCCGGCATCATCGCCCTGGCCGCGGTACGCAGCCAACTGGCGCACCGGGCCGGTCCGCGCGAGCTGATGCGACTGGTGCGCCCGGCGCTGCCCGCACTCGCGGTCGTCGGGCTGATGCAGTCCTTGTCGTTCATCCTGCTCATCGCCGGCTGGGGGCTCGCGGTGCTGGGCATCGGCGCAGGTGCCGAGTCGGCGTTCTCCTCGGATGCAGCCGGTGTCGCGGCACTGGTCATGATGCTCGTCGGCGGTGCCCTGGTGCTGATCTTCGGCGTTCGGCTGGTGCTCGCCGGCACAGTTGTCCTGATGGAAGGCCGGCACTCGCCGGACATCGGGCTCTACATCCCCGAGCGGGTCGGTGTGTGGGGCGCGCTGCGCCGGTCGTGGCAGCTGGTGAAGGGGAAGTTCTGGCGCGTGTTCGGGATCCTGCTGTTCGGCGGTCTGGTGGTGAACATCATCGGCTACGCGCTGCAGTTCGGGGCCTCCGCGCTGATGATCACGGTGAGCACGTGGTCCGGTCCGAGCGAGAGCACCAGCGCGACCGTGGTGACGATCGTGCTCGGCGTGGCGGTCGGCGTGGCGACGCTGATGACACTGATCGCGAGCCTGGCGTTCATGTCCGCGGTGCAGGCGCTGATTTACCTGGACCTGAGGGTCCGCCGCGAAGGCCTTGACCTGTGGATGCGTCCGGCGTTGCGGTCCGGAGGCGTCGGATGATCCTCTTCCCGCTGGAGCCGCCGGTCGACGTGGACCGCGACCAGGCCGCGCAGGAGGCCGCGAAGGAGCTGTCCAAGTCGACGTACCGGGACTCGGGTTCGCTGCTCGCCAAGGCGATCGGCAAGGTGCTCGACTGGATCAGGGACCTGCTCGGCAGCGTCAGCGGTTCCTCTCCGAACGGTCACGCCGGTCTGGCCATGCTGATCGGCCTGCTGCTGCTCATCGTCGTCGTGGTGCTCTGGCGGGCCGGTGTACTGCGGACCAGCCGGAAGAGGACGTCGCAGGCGGTTTTCGACACGACCCGTCCGCAGAGCGCAGCGGAGTACCGTGCGCTGGCCGAGCGGGAGGCAGCGTCCGGGGACTTCGCACTGGCGATCCGCAGCCGTTTCCGCGCGTGCGTGGCCGAGTTGACCGAGCGTACGGTGCTGGACGAGCGGCCCGGACGTACGGCGTACGAGGTGGTCGCCGACGCGTCCCGGACAGCTCCCGTACTGCGTGACACTTTGCAGCCGGCCGCCCTGGTGTTCACAGAGGTTGTCTACGGCAACCGTCCGGGGACACCGGAGCGGTACGCCGCTGTAGTGGCCGCTGACGACGCCGCACGGACTGCGCGGGTGGCCGTATGAGTACGCCGGTCGGCCGCGGCGTTGGTGAGAGCTGGCGTGCGCTACGGACTCCCCTGTTGATCACAGGTCTGATCGTGCTCGCTGCGATCGTCGTATCGATCGCAACGTCCGCGCGGACCTCAGGACCGTTCAGCCCGGACTCCACCAAGTCGAATGGTGCCCGTGCGCTGTCAGCGTTGCTGGAGAAGCACAGCGTCGCCGTACGCGGCACGGAGACGCTGGAGGACGCAGAAGAGTCCGGTGACGGCAGAACGCTCCTCATAGGTCCATCTGGTTCTTTGGACGACTCCGACTGGCAGCAGATCGCTGACGCGCAGTGGAGCCACATCATCCTGATCCGGCCCGGCAGCCGGGCACTGCAAGCGCTCGCGCCCGGTGTGCGGGCGACTGGCGACCTGCTGGCCACCCGCAGCCGTGAGCCCGGCTGCGAGCTCCAGGCCGCGACCAGGGCCGGTACGGCGACTGTGAGCGGACCGACGGACACGGCACCGGACGGCGCGACTACCTGCTACGGCGACGGCATCCACAGCACGGTGGTCCGGCTCCAGCTCGACGACCGGATCGTCGACGTGGTCGGTGCTCAGGCGGCCTTCAGCAATGACCAACTCGCGGAGGACGGCAACGCGGCGCTGGCGCTCAACCTGATCGGCACGCATCGGGATCTGACCTGGTACCTGCCACAACTGGAGTCCGACAGCTACACCGCAGGCGATGACCAGAGCGCGCCGCTGATCCCACCAGACGTCCGCTACATCGGGTGGGCGTTGGCGTTCGCAGTACTGGTCGTCGCGATCTGGCGAGGGCGACGGCTCGGTCCTGTCGTGCCGGAGCGGCTGCCGGTGATCGTGCATGCCGCCGAGACCACGGAGGGCCGGGCGCGCCTCTACCGACGTTCCCGGGCCCGCGACCGTGCTGCGGCAGCATTGCGCGAGTCGGCGCTCGGCCAGCTGCACAAGGCGCACGGGATTCCTCGTCGTGCCGACCCGTCGGCTGTGGTGGCCACGGTCGCCGCACACACCGACCTGGACCCGGCCATGCTGTACGAGATGCTGTACGGCCTGCCCCCGGGCACCGACGCCGATCTGATGTCCTTGTCCGACGCACTCGACGTACTGACGCAGGAGGTACGACACCCGTGACGACTACCCAGGTCACCGCGGACCAGGCCCGGCAGGCGCTGATCGCGCTCCGGACCGAGATCGGCAAGGCGGTGGTCGGCCAAGACACTGCCGTGACCGCACTGGTGCTCGCACTGCTCTGCCGGGGCCACGTGCTGCTCGAAGGCGTTCCTGGTACGGCCAAGACGCTGATGGTGCGTGCGCTGTCGATGGCGATGCGGCTGGAGACCAAGCGCGTGCAGTTCACTCCGGACCTGATGCCAGGTGACGTGACCGGTTCACTCGTGTACGACGCGAAGACGAGCGAGTTCGAGTTCCGGCCGGGGCCTGTGTTCACGAACATCCTGCTTGCGGACGAGATCAACCGGACGCCACCGAAGACCCAGGCCGCCTTGCTGGAGGCCATGGAGGAGCGCCAGGTCACGGTGGACGGTGAGCCGCGCAAGCTGCCGGCACCGTTCGTCGTGGCCGCTACCCAGAACCCAGTGGAGTACGAAGGCACCTACCCACTGCCCGAGGCGCAACTGGACCGCTTCCTGCTCAAGGTGACGCTGGACATCCCGCCGCGGGACGCGGAGATCGCAGTACTGGCCCGCCACGCGCAGGGCTTCGACCCGCGGGACCTTGCCGCTGCCGGTCTGCGCCCAGTGGCCGGCCCAGAGGACCTGCAAGCAGGACAGGATGCTGTACGCCGGGTTGCGGTCCGGGAGGACGTCCTGGCATACGTCGTGGACCTGTGCCGCGCCACGCGCCAGTCGCCTTCCTTGCAGCTCGGAGTCTCGCCTCGTGGCGCTACTGCCCTACTGGCCGTCTCCCGCGCCTGGGCATGGCTCTCCGGCCGCGACTACGTCATCCCGGACGACGTGAAGGCGATGGCGCGTCCTTGCCTTCGGCACCGGGTGCAGGTGCGCCCCGAGGCTGAGCTGGAGGGTGTCAGCGCCGACGCAGTACTGGAGAGTGTGCTCGCCACGGTGCCGGTGCCACGCTGATGGTCCTGACTGGCCGGGCCGGCCTCTTGGCTGCTGCTGGAGTGGTGTTCGTCGCTCTGGTGATGCCGTCCTGGTCCGGGGTCGGCGTGGTCGTCGCTGCGGTGCTGGTGATCTGTCTGGTCGACATGTTGCTCGCTGGATCGCCGCGGCGGTTGCAGTTCGCTCGTGAGGGCGACAACGCCGTACGGCTGGGTGAACAGGCTGTGGTGAACCTGCTGGTCACCAACCCGGGCCGACGCGTCAAGGGGTTGCTGCGCGACGCATGGCCGCCGTCGGCCGGCGTACTGGATCCGCCGCACAAGCTGGACCTTCCGCACGGCGAGCGGCGCCGCTTGACGACCCACCTGATCCCTACCCGTCGTGGCGACCGGCAGGCCGTTCGCGTGACGGTGCGAGCGATTGGACCCTTGGGGTTCGCGGGACGGCAGGGCTCCCACGAGGTGCCGTGGACGGTACGGGCGCTCCCGCCGTTCAACAGTCGCAAACACCTGCCGTCGCGACTCGCGCGGTTGCGGGAGCTGGACGGGCGTACGGCGCTGCTCGTGCGCGGGCAGGGCACGGAGTTCGACTCGCTGCGCGACTACGTACCTGGAGACGACGTGCGGAGCATCGACTGGCGGGCGACGGCTCGGCGCGGGAACGTCGTCCTGCGGACGTGGCGGCCGGAGCGGGACCGGCAGGTCGCGATCGTGATCGACTCCGGCCGATTGTCCGCGGGCCGGGTCGGGGACGCGCCGCGGCTGGATCACGCGATGGACGCGGCCCTGCTGCTGGCCGCACTCGCCACCCGCGCCGGCGACCGGGTCTCCTTGCTGGCCTGCGACTCCGCGGTACGTGCCGACGTACGGAAGGCTGCGCCGCAGGATGTACTCCCGTCGTTCGTCAACGCGCTCGCGAACGTCGACGCCGAGCTCGTCCAGACCGATTTCCGCATCGTCGTGTCGCAGGTGCTCGAACGCCTGGGCCAGCGTTCCCTCGTCGTCCTCCTGACCGGCCTGGACCCCGCCGTGATCGAGGAGTCCCTCCTCCCGGTCATCGGCCCCCTGCTCCGGCGCCATGTCGTCCTCCTGGCGTCCGTCGCGGACCCCCGCCTCGCCGAACTCGAGTCCACCCGCCGAGACCTTGTCGAGGTCTACGGCGCCGCGTCCGCCGCGCGCACCCGTCTCGACCGCGAACGCCTGACCGCCATCCTCGCCCGAGCCGGCATCACGGTCGTCGACGAGCCCCCCGACAAGATCGCCCCCGCCCTCGCCGACACCTACCTCACCCTCAAGAAGGCCGGCCGCCTGTAAGCGCATCTTCGAAGATGTGTCTGTTGGTCGAGACGAAAGCGTGTTCGCGGTAGGACCAGGCGATGCGTTCGGCCTGTTCCTGGCCGGGGCGGCGGGTCCAGAAGTCGACGTTGTGGAGTTGCTGCGCCAGGACGGCCGGGATCAGTCCGTCCGTGTCATCCAGGCCATAGGCGTCGGCCAGGACGCTGACCTGGTGCGCCTGGCGTTCAGGGTCGGCGTGTTTGGAAGCGATACACCACGTCCAGGCGGCGTACCCGAGGTCCTCGAGCGGATCACCTGGGGCAGCGAGGTCGAAGTCGATCAGTCCGGTCGGCAGGTCGCCGGTGAAGACGAAGTTCGTGGGCGCCGGGTCGTGGTGGCACACGACCGGATGCTCGGCGGACAGGTGGCCGGCGCGGGTCGCGTCGTGGAACGCACGCAGCAGAGTCCCGGCCGCGGCAACCTGTTGGTCCTCCCAACGTTGATACCTGGACGGCACCCAGCCGTCCAGGTAGGTGAGGACGTCGCGGCCGGTCTCGTCTTGACCCAGGTACGTCGGCGCTGCCGTGAATCCGTTTTCTGCAAGGAGTTCGAGGAGCTGTGCAGTGAAGGCGGAGTGGTCCGACCCGGGGCGGCGTACCGTGTTGCCGGCACGCACCACCCCGGGCGTCAAACGGCCACCGGTGAGCGGCTCCTCGATCACTGCATGGTCGGGCGAGCCTGCAGGAACGTCCACCGATGCCCCTCCAGGTCCTCGGCCTCGTAGCTGCGATAACCGTACTGGTGGATCTCGGACAGGATCTTGGCGCCGTTGTCCTGACTGTGGGCGAAGTGCGCGTCGAGGTCGTCGACGTACACCCAGGCCGCGTGGTCCGCACTCGGGACGCCTGGCTCGGAGCGGGGCAGCACGATGATCGAGGAGGCGCCGGCGTGCAGCTCGATCCAGGTCGGCTGCTTGCCTTCTTCAGGTACGCGATCCCAGGTCTCGAGGCCGAACACGGTGTGCAGCCAGCGGGCCGCCGCGGCGGGATCCTCGTAGGACAAGGCGATCGCGAGCCGGCCGACCTCACGCACCGCGTGCGGCGCGGTGTCGCGACGGGCGACCCACGCCGGGAACCAGTGCAGCACGTTCTGCCAGGAGTAGACGGCCTTGGTGCCACCGTCGACGAGTGCTTCGAGAACGGTTACGCGCGTGCCGGAAGCGGTCGGGGCGAAGCTGACGCTGGTCTCGGTGTCGTCGGTGGAGCTGCGGTACTCGAACCGGACGCCCGGCTCCCAGGTGGTGATCACGCCGCGCTCGAGCGCGTCGTCGGCGTACACCTCGAGGATCCGGCCGCCGACGCCGGGCTCGATGCGGATCTCGACCGCCCGCGCCGAGTCCCAGAAGTTGATCGGGCCGCGGACCCACCACAGGTCGATCTCCTCGGTGAACACCTGGAACGCGGTCGCTGGATCGACGGCAACCTCGACGGCGACCTCCACGGACCGTTCAGTCATCGGAATTCCCCTTCTGCTCGACGTGTCGTTTGAAGGCGCCCAACTGGTCGCGCCAGTGCGCCTGGACCTGGTCGAGCCAGGCCTGGACGGCGACGACCGGCTCGGGATTGAGCCGGAACACGCGAACCCGCGCATCGTCCGGAACCCGCTCGTCGGCGACCAGGCCGGCCTCCAGCAGGATCCGCAGGTGCCGGCTCATCGCCGGCGACGACGTGCCGGTCGCCGCCGCCAGTTGCCCGGCGCGCTGCGGTCTCTCACCGAGCAACTGCACGACCTGCCGCCGCGTCGGATCAGCCAGCACCTCAAAAAACCGATCCACCTGATGTTGCGCCACGCCGCAATAGTTCTACCATCTGTTAACTATTGTCAACCACCTGAACGTTCGAGTGCGGCGACGTGGCATGCGACCTGGGGGTTGGGGGTGGTGGGGAGGACCGGGAGGGGGGTGGTGGTGCAGGCTGGGTTGCCGTTGCCTGCGGCTACCAATTGGCAGCGGGGGTGGAAGCGGCAGCCGGTCGGGATGCGCGTCGGGTCCGGCGGCTCGCCGGTGAGGACGATGCGGGCCGGGGACTCGGGCAGGACGCTCAGGAGCGCCTGGGTGTACGGGTGTTGCGGGTTGGTCAGCACGTCCTCGGTGGGGCCGGACTCGACGATCCGGCCGAGGTACATGACCGCGACCCGGTCGGCGACGTTCCAGGCCAGGCCGAGGTCGTGGGTGACGACGAGCGCGGACAGGCCGAGGTCGTCGCGGAGCCGCAACAACAGCGAGAGGATCTCGCCGCGGACCGAGGCGTCCAAGGACGCGACCGGTTCGTCGGCGATCAGCACCTTCGGGTCGAGCGCCAGTGCACCGGCGATGACGACTCGTTGCCGTTGCCCGCCGGACAGCTCGTGCGGGTACCGCTGGAAGAACCGTTCGGGCGGCCGCAACCCCGCCCGCGACAGCGCCGACGCGACCAACTCCTCCTCATCCGCCGGGAGACCGTGGATTCGTGGACCTTCCGCGACCGCTTCATAGACGGTCTGGCGGGGGTTCAGCGAGCCCATCGGATCCTGGAGCACGAGTTGGACCTGGCGCCGGAACGCGCGGAGCGCCCGCGTCTTGTAGCTCAGCGGCACACCGTCGTACGTGACCCGTCCGCCGCTCGGGCGTTCGAGGCCGAGCAACGTCCGGGCGAGCGTGGTCTTGCCGCAGCCGGACTCGCCGACCAGCGCGACGATCTCGCCCGCGCCGATCGCCAGGTTGACGCCGTCGACGGCCCGCGCCCGCCGCCCACCGCGCCCGGGAAACTCGACCTGCAGCTCAGTTGCCTCTAGCAAGAGTCACTCCCCTACCAGGACGCAGGCGGCCGCCCGGTCACCCGACACCAGCAGTTGTACGTCGGCACGCGCGCACGACTCGAGCGCGACCGGGCACCGCGGATGGAACGCGCACCCACCCGGTAACTGTTGCGGATCCGGCGGATCGCCGGCCAGACCGCGCGGAGCGAGCCGCGAGGCCGGATCGCCGACGGTCGGGAACGCCGCGGCCAGTGCCTGACTGTACGGGTGCCGGAACTCCCCCGACGACGGGCCGACCTCCACCAGCCGGCCGGCGTACATCACCGCGAGCCGGTCGCAGACGTCCGCGAGCACCGACAGGTCGTGGGAGATCATCAGCAGCGAGATCCCGTGCTCGGCGATCAACTGCCGGATCAGCGTCAGCACCTGCGCCTGCACCATCAGGTCGAGCGCCGTCGTCGGCTCGTCCGCGATGATCAGCTGCGGGGAGCACGCCAGCGCCATCGCGATCATCACTCGTTGCCGCTGGCCACCACTGAGCTCGTGCGGATAGCTGCGCGCCCGCCAGGCCGGCAAACCCACCTGCGCCAGCAACTCGTGCACCCGCGCATCGGCGGCCGCACCGGACGCCAACTTGTGGACGAGCAACGGCTCGGCGATCTGCGCCCCGATCCGCCGCACCGGGTTCAGCCCGTGCTGCGCGCCCTGGAAAACGATTGACGCCGACGACCACCGGACGGCACGCAATCGGCCCCACTTCATGGCCAGTACGTCCTCGCCGTCGAGCAGGACCTTGCCGCCGACGACAGCCGACCGCGGCAGCAGCCGGAGCAGCGCGAGCGCGACCGAGGACTTGCCCGAACCGGACTCGCCCGCCAGACCGAGCGCCTCACCCGCTGCCAGTTCCAGGGACACGCCACGGACGGCCGGCACATCACCGGAGGCGCCGGTCCGGTACGTCACCGAGAGCTCATCGAGTTCGAGCATCAGACCGCTCCCGTCCGTAGCCGGGGATTCAGCACCGTCTCCAAAGCCCTTCCACACAAGGTGAATGCCATCACCACGGCCACGATGCACAGGCCGGGGATCAGGATGTACCACCACGCACCGGCGGTCGCCGCGCCCCAGTCGTAGGAGCCGCGCAGCATCGTGCCCCACGAGGTCTTGTTCGCACTGACGCCGAGGAACGCCAGCGTCGACTCGGTGACGATCGCGCTCGCCACCTCCAGCGTCGTACTCGCCAGCAGCAACGGAGCGACGTTCGGCAGCACGTGCCGCGTGGTGATGTGCCAGTGGCCGGCCCCGAGCGCGAGCGATCGCTCGATGTACGGGCGCGCCTCGACGGCGAGCGTCTGGGCCCGGATCAGGCGCGCCGTCGACGGCCACGACGTGACGCCGATCGCCACGATGATGGTCGCGGTCGAGCCGCCGAGGATCGCCGCGAGCACCAGTGCGGTGACCAGCGACGGCAGTACGAGGAACCAGTCGGTCACGCGCAGGATCACCGCGCCCGCCCAGCGCCGGAAGTGCCCGGCCGCGATCCCCAGCACGGTGCCGATCACCATGCTCAGCAGGGCCGCGAGGAAACCGATCAGCAGCGAGGTCCGCGAACCCCACCAGATCATCAGCAGGATGGAGCGCCCGGACTCGTCGGTGCCGAGCGGGTCGTGCAGACTCGGCGGCGCCAGCTTGGCGCGGGTGCCGGACACCACGTTCGTCACCCCGGCGTCGATGAACAACGGCGCGATCAGCGCCAGGATCACCGCGACCGCGAGGATGACCAGCCCGGAAACTCCGGCCCGATGTTTTCGGAAATCCGCCCAGAACTTTCCGGCGGCACGTTTCCGCCGTACCCAAGCGACGTTGCTCATGCCGACCTCACCCGTGGATCGAGGACGTGGTAGACCACGTCGGCCAGCGTGTTCATGACGATCACGGAGACCGTGATCAGCAGAAAGGTGCCCTGCATCAGCGTGAAGTCCGGCACCCGGATCGCCTCGTAGAACAGCTGGCCGAGCCCCGGCCAGCTGAAGATCGCCTCGACCGTCACCGCGCCGCCCACCACGAACCCGATCCGCATGAACACCAGCGTCACGGTCGGCAGCAGCGCGTTCGGTACGGCGTGCCTGCGCCGTACGTCGTCGTCGCGCAACCCCTTGGCCCGCGCCGTGGTGATGTAGTCCTGACCGACCTCGTCGATCACCGACGACCGCATCACCAGCAGGTACTGCGCGTAGACGACCGCGACCAGCGTGAGACACGGCAGCACCATGTGCTGCCCGACGTCCAGTACGCCGGCGAACCCGTCCGGCTTGTCGACGCTCGAA
>DASSDE010000635.1:0-2470 GCA_035697365.1 Kribbella sp.
GCGGTTGTTGCGCTTCACGTACTCGAACAGGGTGATGTCGTCGTCCGGCCCGAGCGTCTCGTCGAGGAACGCGCGCAGGGCGCCGGGCTCCTGCGGGAACGTCACCAGGAAGTAGTGCTTCAGGCCCTCGTACACCAAGGAGCGCTCGAGAATCTCGCCGTACCGGCTGACGTCGTTGTTCCCGCCGGAGAGCAGGCAGACCACGGTCTCTCCGGGCCGTACGTCGAGACCGTTGCCGAGGGCACTTGTCGACAAAGCGCCTGCGGGCTCCGCGATCAGGCCGTCGGTCTGGTAGAGCGCGAGCATCTCCGAGCACACCAGGCCCTCGGGCACCGACATCAGCTCGACACCGGCACGCTGCACGAGCGGAAGCGTGACGTCGCCGACCCGGCGTACGGCGGCACCGTCGACGAAACTGTCCAGCTGGGGCAGCGTCACCGGCGCGCCGGCCTCGAGCGCCGCTGCCATGCTTGCCGCGCCACCCGGCTCCACGCCGACGATGCGGACACCGGGATGCCGCTCGGTGATCCAGGTTGCAACCCCCGCAACGAGACCGCCGCCACCGACCGGCACCACCAGCACGTCCGGCGCGTGCCCGAGCTGCTCGACGAGCTCGACGGCCACGGTCCCTTGCCCTGCAACGGTTCTATGATCGTCGAACGCCGGCACCATCGTCGCGCCACTTGCGGCGCCCTCGGCAACGGCGGCCGCCGCCGCATCGTCGTACGTGTCGCCGGTGACGATCACCTTGATCTGCTTGCCGCCGAGCGCGGCGATCCGGTCGCGCTTCTGGCGTGGGGTCGTCCGCGGAACGAACACCTTGCCCTGAACGCCCAGGATGTGGCACGAATACGCCAATCCCTGACCATGGTTCCCGGCACTTGCGCACACGACGCCGGCGGCCTTCGCGGTGTCGTCGAGCTGGGCGATCAGGTTGTACGCACCGCGGAGCTTGTAGGAACGCCCGATCTGCAGGTCCTCGCGCTTCAGCCAGACCTGCGCGCCGGTGCGCTCGGACAGGCGCAGGTTGCGCTGCAACGGGGTCCGGACGGCGACCCCGTCCAAGCGCTTGATCGCGGCCTCGATCGCGTCCGCGTCGACCGTCGATCGAGTCTCAGAAGCACTGCCCTGCATGACGTTCCTTCCCGTGCATCTGCACGATCTGCGGCTTTTCGCTCGCTGCCCAAGACGATCCGCGTCCACAGTCCGGACCGGCGGCTTACCTTTGCGTATCAGACTCTTGCACTATGCGTGAAACGGCCCTTCACTGGGCAGTCTAGTTTTCATACGCTCACCCGGTGTAACGACCAGGGTCCTGGTCGGGATGAGCCGGGTAAAGCCGGTCAGTGAGGACTGGAGGGCACAGATGGAACTGATTCCGTTCAGTCTGTGGGGAGACGCTCTGTGGTGTGGTCAGGAAGTCGTGCGGGAGGCCCCGCACGAGCAGGCGATCCGTAGCCTGTTCCCCGACCCCATCCCGGCGCGTGGAGCAGATCTGGACATCGAGGCGGACCTCGTCCCGGAACCGCACAACCGTTTCGACCCGCGGTCGATCGCCGTCCGGGTGCAGGGCAAGGTTGTCGGCTATCTGCCGAGGGACGACGCGCACCGGTACCACCCGGTGCTGTCGGAGTTGGTGGCGCAAGGCCTGCAACCGCAGGTGCCGTGCCACTTGTGGGTCAGCGAGTGGGAGCCGGCGGACTGGGACGGCAAGGGCGTCCAGGGCACCGAGTTCCACGCCAGCGTCGCGGTCGCCCTCGGGCAGCCGCACATGCTGGTCCCGGTGAACCTGCCGCCACCGGGCAGCTATCACCTGCTGCCGCCCGGCAGCGGCATCGTCGTACCGGGCAGCGAGCTGCATCCCGACGTACTGGCGCCGTTCTTCCGTGCGGAGGGCGAGTGCTGGGTGTACGCCACCATGCATGCGATCGAGGAGGAGGACAGCATCCAGGACCGGCACCGGATCGTGGTCGAGATCCGGCTCGACGACGAACCCGTCGGCCGGCTCGGTCCGCGGCTGAGCGCCGAGTTCCTGCCGGCCATCCACTACCTGGCCGACATGCGAGCCGAGACCGCTACCCGAGTGGTTGTACGAGGCGACCGATGCGCATCGGAGGTGATTTTGTACGCGGCTCGGAGTCACGACCTGCCGGCCACCTGGCCGGACGGCCTGGCCCGGTCCCCCATCGCTTCTCCGCAATGGCACTACTGGGCAACAAAAGAGGCCAACTAGGCGGCTGCGCTGTACTGACCATGCCTCACCAGGCCGGTACAGCGGAGCTACTTGACCGAAAAGTCAGGCCTCGCGGGCGCCCGGGCGGCCGGAGTCCATGCGGTAGGCAATGCGCGGGTCCACCCGCGTGGCCGCCGCCGCGTTCTCCGGTCGCCCGGACCCGCCCGCCGGAGTGCTTGCGCCCGTGCTGCCGGCGGGCGCGACGCCCGCGGACGCTGCGTCCTGTGCGACCTTGCC
>DASSDE010000636.1:0-5011 GCA_035697365.1 Kribbella sp.
GGACAGCGCCGCGCCCTGGCCGAACCGGAAGTCCACGAAGGACTTCTCGTACGACTGTGTGGCGAGCGTCTGCGTCGCGTTCGCCGGACCGCCGCCGGTGAGGCCGAGGATGATGTCCAGGACCTTGATCGTGTAGACGACACCGAGCATCAGCAGCACGCTCGCCACCGACCGCAGGTTCGGCCAGGTGATGTAGCGGAATGCCCGCCACCCGGTCGCGCCGTCGAGTTGACCGGCCTCGTAGAGCTCGTCAGGGATCTCCGCGAGTCCGGCGTACAGCAGCGTGACGTTGAACGGGATGCCGATCCAGATGTTCACGCCGATCACCGCGATCAGCGCGACCGACGGCGAGTTCAGCCACGGCACCGGATCGCCGATCAGGTGCAGTCCCAGCAGCGTTCGGTTCAGGATGCCGCTGTCCTGCTCGAGGATCGACCGCCAGGTCGCGCTGGACACGATCAGCGGCAGCAACCACGGCAACAGCAGCAGCGACCGCAGCACGCCGCTCAACGGAAAACGGTTTCGGAAAAACAGTGCGAGGCCGAGGCCGATCGCGAACTGGAACGCGATCGAGCCGATCGTGAACAGCGCGGTGTTCAGCATCGCGTCCGAGAACAACTTGTCGGTGACGACGGTGCGGTAGTTCTGCAGGCCGATCCACGGCGCGACCCCGGTGAAGAACGTCTTCAGCCCGTAGTCCTGCAGGCTCATCAGCAGGTTCTTCACCACGGGGTAGCCGAACAGCGCGATCATCGCCACCGCGGCCGGCAGCACGAACAGCACCTTGGTCAGCGTCTCGCCGCGGTGGTGCCGGCCGCGGACCCACCCGCGGCCGGCCGTGTTCGTGGGCGGCGTACGCGGCGCACCCGGTGTACGTGTGAGCGTCGCCATGCGATCAGCCGCCGGAGGCCTGCTTGAAGGCGTCCTGGGGCGTGGCCTTGCCGGTCAGCGCCAGCTGGATCGCCTGATAGATCACCTTCGCGGCGTCCGGCCACTTGTCGCCGAGCTTGCCGGTCCGCGCCCGCGCGTTCACGACCTGCTCGCTGAACGCCTTCATCGACGGCACGTCCTTGACGTAGGAGTCGAGCAGCGCGGTCTTGGTCGGGATCGTGAACCGGGCCTTGGCCCAGGCCAGCTCGTTCTCGTCCGAGTTCAGGCACTTCACGTAGTCGGCGGCCTTCTGCTGCTTGGCCTGGTCCTTGTTCAGCGGGACCGTCCAGGCCTCACCGCCGAGCGGGGCGACCGGCGTCTGGCCGACCTTGTTCACCGGGAACTGGACGACGTCCCACTTGATCTTGGGGTTCTTGTTCAGCGCTGGGATCTGCCACGGCCCGTTCACCATCATCGCGGCCTTGCCGGCGATGAACTGGTCGTTGACGTCGCCCTGGGTCCAGTTGATGACGCTTTTCGAGGCCGAACCCGACTTCACCAGATCCGTCCACAGTTGCAGGGCTTCGGCCACCTGCGGGCTGGTCAGATCGGTCTCGTCGCCGCCGTTGGTCCACATCGCCGGCAGGAACTGCCAGGAACCCTCGTACGTCGCGTTGGCGTTGAACGCCATCCCGTACCGGCCGGGCTTGGTGAGTTTCTTGGCCGCGGCCTTCAGCTCGTCCCAGGTCTTCGGCGGCTGGACGCCCGCCTCGGCGAGCATGTCCTTGTTGTAGAACAGCGCGATCGTGTTCGTCACCGGCGCCAGTCCGTAGAGCTTGCCCTGGTACGACGTCGCGTCGACCATGCCCTTGATGACGCCGTCGGCGTTCAGGCCCATGTCGTTCAGCGGCGCCAGCGCACCGGTCGCGGCGATCTGCTGGACGTCGGGGTTGTCGAGCATCAGGACGTCGGGCAGCGTCTTCGACGACGCCTGTTGCAGCACCTTCTGGATCAAGGTGTCACCGGGCACCGTCTCGCGCTGGATCGTGATGCCGAGCTGCGACGCGCAGGTGTCGAGTCCCTTCTGGACCAGGGACTTGTCGGGGTCGTTGTTGTAGTAGTCCAGGATCGTGAGGCTCTTGACGCTGTCGCCGGAGGTGGACGACTGGCCGCCGCCGTTGTCGCCGCAGGCGACCAGCAGGAGCGACACCGTCGTCGCACCCGCCAGCGCGGCGGCGATCCGCTTGCTGATCATGACATCGGACTCCTTCTAAGCGTTTAACCGATGGACGAGGGAGCTGGAGGGAGTGCTTGTGGATTAGGCGGTAAACCGCTTAACTGAGGTGTTGAAGGACTATGTTCCCTACGTCACATCGCTGTCAAGAGCTCAGAGGGGGTCGATCGATGGTCACGATGAAGGACGTCGCTCAGCGGGCCGGGGTCTCGATCGCGACCGTCTCGTTCCTGCTGAACGACACCAAGCCGGTGACCGCCGCGACCCGGGCCCGGATCGAGCAGGCGATGCTCGACCTCGGTTACCGCCGGAACATGGTCGCCCGCGCGCTGGCCTCCCGGCGTACGCACATCATCGCGATGGCCTACCCGGCGCTCGAGCACCGGTTCGGGATGTCGACGGCCGAGTTCTTCACCAGTGCGGCCGAGGCCGCCCGCAAGGAGGACTACCACCTGGTGCTGTGGCCGGTCGGCAACGACGGCGTCGAGCTGCGCGAGCTGCTCGGGCAGGGCCTCGTGGACGGCGTTGTGCTGATGGAGGTGCAGCTCGACGATCCGCGCATCGACGTACTGCGGAAGGCGTCGACCCCGTTCGCGATGATCGGGCGGACCACGGAGCTGGACGGGTTGTCCCACGTCGACATCGACTTCGACACCACGGTCGAGGACGCCGTACGGCATCTCTACGAGCTCGGGCATCGGCAACTGGCCCTGATTTCGGGCGATCTGGACGATCCGCGCTTCCATGCGTACGGCCCGTGGGTGCGGGTCGAGGACGCCTATCGCCGGGTCGCCGCCGCGTACGGCCTGCCGGTCGTTGTTCTGCCCTGCTCCGACACCACCGAGGCCGGGAAGGCGGCGACCGAGCGGCTGTTGGCGGAGCATCCGGAGACGACCGCGGTGCTCGTGCTGAACGAGTACGCCGCGCTCGGTGTGGTGTCGGGGCTCAAGCGTGCCGGTCGGGACGTACCGGGGGACATGTCGGTGCTCGCGCTGCTGATGGTTCCGGAGACCGCGGCGATGGCGGATCCGGAGCTGACGATGATGCGGACGCCCGGCCCAGAGCTCGGCCAGCTCGGCACCGAGGCGCTGATCCGGCAACTCGAGGACGACGACCCGCTGCCGCCGCAGCTCGTCCCCGCCAAGCTGTTCCCGGGCGCTACGGTCGCAGCGCCCAGAGCGCCGCGACCAGAGGCCGGTGCAGGTCGGCGCGGCGCGCGCAAAGCCCGATCGTGAGCGGCTCGAGGTCGGCCGGCAGTTCCTCCAGCTGATCGCGCACAGCCGACGACTCCAGTACGAGGCGAGGGACGACGCCGACGCCACATCCCAGCGCCACCAGGGCAAGCAGCGCCTCGTGGCCGTCGGGTTCGGCGGCGATCGTTGGCTTGACCCTCAGCTTCCGGAACCAGCGGAAGGCGGCTTCGCGGACCAGACCGCGCGCGGGCACGACGTACGGACCGTCGGCCGGCGTGTCGGGTGCCTTCACCAGGACGAGGTCGGTGACGGCGACCGTACGGGTGACCATCGTCTGCGGCAGGCGCTTCGGGATGCCGGCGACGGCCGCATCCACCTCGCCCTCGTCGAGCCGCGCGAGTGCCGCGGCCGCGTCGCCGGTGCGCAGACTCAGGCGGATCTGCGGATGCGCGGTCCGCAACGGCCCGAGCAACGTGGGCAGCAACGTCTGGCAGGCCGTCACGGTCGCGAAGATCCGCAGCTCCCCGGACAGCCCCTGCGGCTCGTCCGACCCCGCCTGGTAGTCCGCCCACAGTTCGAGCGCACGCTCGGCGTACATCGTGAACCGCCGCCCCTCGGCGGTCAGCACCACGCCCCGCGGCCCGCGATCGAGCAGCCGGCCACCGACCCGCGCCTCGAGCCGCTGGATCGTCCGCGTCAACGTGGCCGCGCTGACATGACACTCCAAACTGGTCCGCCCGTAGTTCAGCGACCGCCCCAAGTGCAAGAACAGCTCCAACTCCCGCCGCTCCATCTGCACCCTCCGTACCCCCTGGGGACTGGCGATAAGCAATAGCCACTGCACAGTGACCGCTGCCTGTGGTCAGTCCAGTGTTGCAGATTGTGGAACGGTGCGGTGCGGAGGTTGCGCTTGCTGCAAGGGGTGGGTCGGGCGTTGGGTGGGGTTATGGAGAGTTCGGTGTTTCGGGTTGAGCGGATGGTTGTGCCGGGTGGGAGCGAGGCGATCGTGCGAGGTGGGCGGGATCTGTTCCCGCTGCTGCCGGCTGCGCTGCACGGGGTGGAGCGCATCGGCGTACTGGGGTGGGGGCCGCAGGGGCGGGCGCAGGCACTGAACCTGCGGGACTCGCTGGACGGGACCGGGATCACCGTCGCGGTCGGGCTGCGGCCGGGGTCGCGGTCCGTGGAAGATGCTCGTGAGCAGGGCTTCAGCGAGGCCGACGGGACGCTCGGGGACTGGCTCGAGGTGGCGGCGGGTGCCGAGCTGGTGATCCTGCTGATCGCGGATGCTGCGCTGGCGGCGCATCACGAGGAGATCTTCGCCGTGCTCAAGGCCGGCGCGACCATTGGTCTGTCCCACGGTTTCCTGCTCGGTCATCTGAACGAGCTCGGCAGTACGTTCCCCGCCGGGCATCCGGTGATCGCGGTCTGCCCGAAGGGCATGGGGGATTCGGTACGTCGCCTGTACCGGCAGGGCGCGACGGTCAACGGGGCCGGCATCAATGCGAGCATCGCCGTGCACGCCGATCCGGACGGGTACGCCTGGGATCGGGCGCTGGCGTGGTCGATCGCGCTCGGGTCGCCGTACACGTTCGCGACCACGCTGGCCGCCGAGTACCACTCCGACATCGTCGGTGAGCGGGCGATCCTGCTCGGCGCGGTGCACGGGCTCGTCGAGGCGCTGTACCGATACTTCCGGATCGAGGGCGCGGACCCG
>DASSDE010000637.1:0-15572 GCA_035697365.1 Kribbella sp.
GGCACGATGTGGGGCGGATCGGTGTCCTTCGACACGCCGATGCTCTGGTCGGTGGGCTTCCTGACCACCTTCCTGTTCGGCGGTCTGACCGGCGTCATCCTCGCTTCGCCCACGTTGGACTATCAGCTGTCGGACTCGTACTTCGTGGTCGCGCACATTCATTACGTCGTCTTCGGCACGGTGGTGTTCGCGATGTTTGCCGGGTTCTACTACTGGTGGCCGAAGTTCACCGGGCGGATGCTTGACGAGCGGCTGGGCAAGCTGCACTTCTGGTTGCTGTTCATCGGCTTCCACACGACGTTCCTGGTGCAGCACTGGCTAGGGGTCGAGGGGATGCCGCGGCGGTACGCCGACTACAAGGCGAGTGAAGGCTTCACCACGCTGAACGAGATCTCGAGCATCGGTGCCTTCATCCTGGGCGCGTCGATGCTGCCGTTCTTCTACAACGTCTACAAGACGCGGAAGGCGCCGAAGGTAGGTGTCGACGACCCGTGGGGCTGGGGCCGCTCTCTGGAGTGGGCGACGAGCAGCCCGCCGCCGCGGCACAACTTCGAGAAGCTGCCCCGGATCCGGTCGGAGTCGCCGGCCTTCGATCTCCACCACCCCCACCTGACCGGTAAGCACGCGAGCCTCAGCGGCCACCAAGGAATCGAAGGCAAGTCGAGCGAGGAAGGCGTTGGTCGCGATGGATGACGTACTGCAGGGGATCCAGGTCGAGGACGGTGCGGCGGTAGCGGCCGCCGACATTTCGAAGGCGGTGACGGCCCGGCGGTTGGTGTACACCGACGGCGCGACCCAGGTCTTCACGGCCGACGGGAAGACGACCTACACCGAGCGCGGCGGCGACAGTGCCGGCGAGTGGTACGTCGACGACCAGGACCGGTTCTGCTCGTTCTGGCCGCCGTCCTATCGGGCCTGTTACGCGCTGCGCTGGATGGTCGACGGCACGCGGATCGTCGGGCTCAGGTTCACCGGCCTCAGTGACGGCGTCACGTTCGAGGGTCGGTACGAGTAGCGTTGCGGACCAGCGCCTGCAGTTCGGGGATCACGTCCGTCTCGAACCACGGGTTCTTGGCCTGCCACCGGAAGTTCAGCGGCGACGGGTGGACGAGCGGAATCCGGTCCGGAACGTACTCGCGGCAGGCGCGGACAGTCTCGGTCAGGTTCTTCTTGGCGCTGGTCCCCAGATACTGCTTCTGGGCGTAGCTCCCGATCAGAACGGTGAGCCGAACGGCCGGCATCAACGCCAGGATCCGCGGATGCCACAGCGGCGCGAAGCCCGCCCGCGGCGGGAGATCGCCGTGCGCGCCCTTGCCCGGATAGTAGAAGTCCATGGGCAGCAGAGCGATCGTGTCCGGGTCGTAGAACTGCGCGTCGGTGACCCCCAGCCACTGCCGCAGCTTGACGCCGCTCGGATCGTTCCACGGGACCTGGCTGTCTTGAGCCTGCTTGCCGGGCGCCTGCCCGATGACAACGATCCGCGACCTCGGTGACGCCGAGTAGATCGGCTCGTAACCGAGCTCCGTCGCCCAGGCGTTCGAAGCATGCTTCCTGATCTCGTCACGGATCCCTGCGAGGTCGTCCATCCGGCTCTCGATTCGTCGCGGAGTAAGGGTGCCGCAGCCTCGCGACACCGTCCAGCAACCATTCGTGTCGGACCAGCCGCACAACCTTCCGAGGTTCTCGAGGTCCGTCCGGCAGCTATCCCCGAAGGACAGGTGGTCATCGATGGCAACGACGATCGGCATCGTGGGCTCCGGCGCGGTCGGCCGCGCCTTGGCCGCCCACATCGTCGCGTCCGGCCACGACGTCTTGCTGTGCAACAGCCGCGGCCCCGCGACGCTCGAATCTCTCGTGGAGGAGCTCGGTCCGCGAGTCACCGCGCTCGAGACCAGTGCGGTCGCCGCTGCGGACCTGGTCGTGTTCGCGATCCCGTGGCACGCGGTCGTCCCCCTGCTCGAGGAGCTGCCACCGTGGCACGGCCGAATCCTCGTGGACGCCACGGCGCCCGCAAGCCACTTTCGGATGCCGAGCCGGTACGAACTCGGCGGGCTGACCTCGAGCGAAGTCGTACAGGCCTCCGCGGCCGGCGCCAGGGTGGTGAAGACGTTCTGTACGTTGCCGGCCTCGATACTGGCCCTCCCGCCCGCGACCGAGGCCGGCCGGCGGGTGATGTTCCTGTCCGGCGACGACCAGGATGCCCGAGCGGCGGTCGGCGCCCTCATCGACGAGATCGGCTACGCCGCGGTCGACCTGGGGAGCCTGGCGACCGGCAGTTCGTTGCAGCAGCCTGGTGGTTCATTGGCCGGCCGGGACTTTCGGCTCGGCGCTGATCCCGTCGCTGAATAGGACGGTTTGGACCCGTTCTGTGACAGTGAAACGATCAGTCGAGGCCTTTTCGATCTAGTGATCGTGACAATTGGACCGCGCCGAGAATGGACGGTATCGTCCATGTTATTGTTTCGTCGATCAGCACGGACGTGCCGGACCTGCGGTCGCTACGGTGCGTTGATCGGGAGAATCCAGTGAAGAGAGAGAGTTCCGAGTCCTTGGCGCCGGTGCGGGTCGTCTCTGCGGAGGTCGCAGGGGAGAACGAGGTCTGGGTCCGCGAGTTGAGCGGCGAGGGCGACCAGCGCGAAGGCGCGAGCCGTCGCCTGTACGAGGTTCTCCTCCGGGCGGCGAGATCAGAGGTCGGGCGGCGCGCCTCCAGGCTGCGGCTGGCCGGACCGGAGCTGGACGACATCGCACACCAGGCCGCTGCGGACGCGCTGCTGACGATCTGCGGCAAGGTCGGGACGTTCCGCGGTGACTGCAAGTTCACGACCTGGGCGTACAAGTTCGTGATCTTCGACGTGGCCGCCAAGATCAACCGGCATTTCTGGCAGCGCGCCGGCGTCGCGTTCGACGACGAGGACTGGGAGCGGCTGCCGACCCGGCTCGGGATCGGGCCGGAGGCGCACGCCGAGAGCAGGGACCTGATGGAGGCTGTGCATCGTGCCGTCAACGAGACGCTGACGGCGAAGCAGAAGCTGGTCTTCGTCGCGCTGGTCCTGAACGGCATGCCGACCGATGTGCTCGCCGACCAGCTCGGATCGACGCACAACGCCATCTACAAGATGATGTTCGACGCCCGCCGCAAGCTGCGAGCCGCGCTGGTCGACGCCGGCTACCTACCGGACCAGCAACCCGCCTGAGCGGCTCACCGACCGCCGCAGTACGAGAACCCTTGCCGGGACAGGGCGGCCGTCACCGTCGGATGCGTCGCGCTGAGATACAGCCGGCATCCCGCGATCCAGCAGTGCCGCTGGATCTCGTCGACGTGGCCCGGCAGGTCGAACCCTTCCGCGAGGCCGGTCACCTTGCCGAGATCGAGCAGCACCGCTTCCGCGAGCACGGCGAGGTCGTGGAACTCGGCTCGGACCGCGGTTGCGGTCCGGGCGTCGAACACTCCACAGACGTCGATTCTGGCCAGCCGGTCCTCGATCATCAACTGGACCCGCCACGGCTTCGGCCGCATCACGGTTTGACGGACTCGTCGTAGAAGGTGCGGATCTCGTCGGCGATCTGGTCGAGGCAGTCCTCCAGCGCGAAGTGTCCGGAGTCGAGACGGACCAGTCTCGCGTCGGGGAGCTCTCGCAGGTAGGCCTCGCCGCCGGCCGGGGTGAAGAAGATGTCGCCCTGGCCCCAGCAGATCAGCGTCTTCAGCTGGACCCGGCGCAGTCGCGCCTGCCAGGCCGGGTACCTGGCGATGTTCGTCCGGTAGTCGGAGAACAGCTCCAGTTGCGCCTTGCGGGCGTTCGGCCGGGTCAGGAAGTGCAGGTCGAGGTTCCAGTTGTCCGGGCTGATCTTCGCCGGATCCGGATGACCGGTGAGGTAGATGGCCCGCACCGTCTCCGGTTCGAGCAGGACGTCGACCGGTGGTTCGGTGCTGCGGCCGGCCCAGAGGCCGTTCCGCAGCCCGTCCCAGAGCTCGGTGAGCCCTTCCTCGTAGAGATTGGCGTTCTGGATGATCTGCCACCGGAACCAGTCCGGATGCAGCGAGATCAGCCGGTTGCCGATCGGACCGCCGTGAGCCTGCATGTACAGGCCCATCGGTCCGGTGAAGTCGATGGCCAGCAACGTCTCGTCGACGATCTCGGCGAGATGGTCGAACGTGTACTCCCAGTCGGCCGGATCGGGCAGTTCGGTGTTGCCCGACCCGGGGTAGTCGATCGCGAGCAGATGGAACCTGTCGGCCAGCGCCGGCATCAGGTTCCGGAACTGGTGGGACGAGGCGGGGAATCCGCCCAGCAGCAGGAGTTTCGGTGCTCCCGGTTTACCGGCCTCGCGGTAGAAGACCTCCAGCCCACCGGCGGACACGGTCCGAAAACTCGTCATCGACACTCCACCCTCGTTCCAGCCGGATGTGATCGACCGCGCGCTCGGCCGCGGGGCGTCAGTTGCGACCTGCCATGACGCCGCCGTCGACGTTCAGGATCGCTCCGGTGATCCAGCTCGCCTCCGGTGAGAGCAGGAACACGATCGAGGACGCGATGTCCTGCGCGGTTCCGACCCGTCCCAGCGGGTGAAAGCCGTCGAAGCTCTTCACGGTCTCCTCGAGCTTGTCGGCGGGGACGAAGCCCTCGTACAGGGGCGTGGCCACGACTGCCGGAGCCACCGCGTTGACGCGAATGCCGTCGGCGGCCAGTTCCATCGCCAGGTTGTGGGTCAGCGCGTGCAGGCCGGCCTTGGCCATCGAGTACGCGGTCGCCGGCGTCGCGGCGATCGCCTGGTGCGCCCACATGCTGCCGATGTTGACGATCGCGCCGCCGGAGCCCGCGGCCTGCATGCCCCGTACCACCGTCTGGGTGAGGAAGAACGTGGCCCGGCTCAGCTCCAGGTACGCGTCGTAGTCTTCCTGGCTGTAGTCGAGGAATCCCTTGGGGATGAAGAAGCCGGCCGCGTTGACCAGCAGCGTCGCGTCCGCGTGCTCCGCGGCGAGCTGCGCCTGGACGTCCTCGACCTGCTTGCGATCGGCCAGGTCCGCCGTGATGCCCCAGGCCTTACCCTTCTTGCCCAGCTCGGCGACCGTCTCGTCGACCTTGGCCTGCTGGCGCCCGACGATGACGGCCTCGGCGCCTTGCCCGACCACGTCACGTGCCGTCTGCAGCCCCATGCCGCTGCTGCCGCCGACCACGATCAGCTTGCGACCTTCGAAGTATCCACTCATGACGTCTCCCTCGATCCGTACGGGCCGGAATGACCCGAACGCCCTACTTGTGTGCCGGTCGAGGGGCCGGCCTTACCGCTTCCGATGATCCTGATCGCGGCCCGGCACGTAAGAGACAGGTGCTGTCCGGACTCCAACTAACATGCATGGAAGTCTGAGCCCGGCACGGGCCTTCGTCGACAGAGTTGCTTTGGTGACAGGCGCAGGCCGGGCGGTCGGCCGGGCCATCGCCCAGCAGTTGGGTGCCGCCGGTGCGGCCGTCGCGGTGGTCGCTTCCTCGCATGCTCGTGCCGAGGCCACGGTCGACGCGATCCGGTCGGCCGGGGGCGAGGCGTCCGGGTTCACCGCCGATCTGGCCGATCCCGCGTCGATTCCAGGCCTCGTACAGAGCGTCGAGGCGGTGTTCGGCGAGGTCGACATCCTGATCAACAACGCCGCCACGGTGGCGCCACTGGGCCCGGTGGCCAATCTCGACCCGGCGGCCGTACTGCGTGCCCTCAGCATCAATGTCGCGAGCGTCGTGACGCTGTCCGGCGCGGTGATCCCGGCGATGCTCCGGCAGGGGTGGGGACGGATCGCCAATGTCTGCGGCGTCGTCGGTGACCTGGCCTCGTGGCCCGGCGGAAACATCTACGCGGCCTGCGTCGCGGCGCTGGAGGCACACACCGCGTACCTTGCGACCGAGTTGGTCGGGACCGGAATCACGGTCAACGCCCTCCGCGCCCAGAAGATGGGCGAATCACTGCGGACCTGGATCGCCGCGATCGATCCGGGAACGATCGACGACCCCTTGATCCGCCGGTTCGTGATGAGTCAGAAGGACGCCGGTGGCGCCGACTCCGGCCGGCAGGCCGCAACCCTGCTGCATCACCTGGTCACGGCCCAGACCGGCCAGGTCTGGAACGTCGCGTACGACTCGACGGACTGAGCGAAATCTCATCGACGACAGGATGGTAAAGATGGCAGTGATCGCTGAAAGCGAGCGGCTCGCGATTCGGGACTGGACGGAGGCCGACGCGGAGGCCGCCCTGGAGATCTTCGGATCGGCCGAAGTGGCGCGGTGGCTGGCGCCCGAGCTGGGCCAGGTGCCGAACAAGACGACCATGCGACTCCTGCTCCGGGCGTGGATCGCGGCCGCCGAGAACCTCGTTCCGCCGGCCGGGCGCTGGGCGATCGTCAGCAAGACGGACGGTCACGTGGTCGGCGGACTGCGGCTCGGGTTGCTGCCGCCGTTCGAGGAGGACTTCGAGATCGGCTGGCAGCTCGCACCCGCCTTCTGGGGCAAGGGGTTTGCGACCGAGGCGAGCCACGCGTTGATGCGGTGGGCGTTCGCGACCGGGACGATCGACGAGTTGTACGCCGTCGCCCGGCCCCAGAACGTCCGCGCGTGTGCCACCGCGCGGCGGCTGGGCATGGAGTGGGTCGGCGAGACCGACAAGTACTACGGCCTGGCGATGCAGGTCTACCGCATCCGCGCGGCCGAACTGGACGGTGCCGCGCAGGCGCACCGGGAAGGAGCGTGACGTGGTGCGAAGGATCTTGATCATCGGTGGCGGGTACGCCGGGTTCTACACCGCCTGGAAGCTGGAGAAGAAGCTTCGGCGCGACGAGGCCGAGGTGGTCGTGGTCGAGCCGCGGCCGTACATGACGTACCAGCCGTTCCTGCCCGAGGTGGTGGCCGGTTCGGTCGAGGCGCGGCACGCGGCGATCTCGCTGCGCCGCAACCTGCGCCGGACCAAGCTCGTGACCGGCATGGTCAACCACATCGGGCACGACGGGCGAACGGTTGTCGTCCGCCCTGCCCACGGTCCGGACTTCACGATGACCTACGACGTGCTCGTGGTCACCGCCGGCGCAGTGACACGGACGTTCGACGTACCGGGAGTCGCGGAGCGTGCGATCGGGATGAAGCATGTCGAGGAGGCGGTCGCGATCCGGGACCGGGTGCTGACCGCGTTCGACGAGGCGGCCGGTCTGGAACCGGGGCCGGACCGCAAGCGGCTGCTCACGTTCACGTTCGTCGGCGGCGGGTTCTCCGGGGTGGAGGGATTCGCCGAGCTGATGTCGCTGGCCGAAGCGCTGGTGAAGTACTACCCGGCGCTGTCGGTCGACGATCTCGCCTTCCACCTGGTCGAAGCGTCCGGACGGATCCTTCCGGAGGTGACCGAGAAGCCCGGCCGCTGGGTGGTACGAATGCTCGAACGCCGGGGCGCACAAGTGCATCTGAACACCACGATGGACTCGGCCGAGAACGGCCACGTGGTCTTGTCCGACGGCACGACGTTCGACTCGGAGCTGATCGTGTGGACGGCGGGCAACGCCGCGACCCGGCTGCTCCGCAACCACACCGATCTGCCGCACACGCCGCGAGGGCTGGTCCAGGTACGTGCCGATCTGCGGATCGGTACCGACGAGGCGTTCGTGCCCGACGCGTGGGCCGCGGGTGACGACGCCGCCGTACCGGATCTCACGTCGCCGGGCGCGTTCACCGTACCGAACGCGCAGAACGCCGTACGAGAAGGCAAACGGCTGGCGAAGAACCTGATCCGGGTGCTGCGCGGCCGCGAGCCGAAGAACTACCTGCACCACAGCTTCGGCTCGATCGCGACCCTCGGTCTGGGAAGGGGCATCTTCCAGTACCGGGGCCTGGTCATCAAGGGCCTACCGGCGTGGCTGATGCACCGCGGGTACCACGTGCTGTCCATTCCCACCTGGGATCGCAAGGTACGGGTGTTCTCGATCTGGCTGGCGGCGTTCTTCTACGGCCGTGACATCGTCTCGCTGACCTCGGTCCAGACACCCCGCGAAGCCTTCCAGCTCGAGGCCACGGCAAACTCGGTCAGCTCTGAGTAGCCTCGGACGGGTTGCGTACGGCGACGACCGTGAACGCGGTCGAGAGGAGCGCCAGTGCGGCGTACCCGAGGGCGATGTGCGGCAGCGAGAAGACACCGGACAGCTGCGCGGAGATCAAGCTGGGAACCGTTGCCCCGGTGTAGCTGAGGAGGTAGACGACGGCGAAGATCGGGGCTCGGTCGGCCACGGCGCTGCCGGACAGCAGGCCGCGGGTGGCGGCGCTGATGGCAATGCCTTGAGCAGCTCCCGCCACCACGGTTGCGGCGATGAACAAGGGCAGCGCGCCGGTGGCGACCGCGATGATGATGCCGATCCATCCGGTCAGGAAGGCGATCATGCCGATGCGTTGAGCCGCGGCCGGCGCGAACCGCCCGCCGATGGGGGCGCCCAGGGCGCTGGGACCCATGTAGGCGGCGAAGACCAGTCCGAGTACGAGCGCGTTCTTGGTGCGGAGCTGGTCTGCCACCAACGCCGGTACGAAGGCTTGGTAGAAAGCGCCGGTCGCCCAGGTGGCCAGGAGTACGGCTGCTGTGGCGGGGAGCAGGTGCCGGACGCGGACCGGTACGCGAACGCTCGGGCGCATCGATCGCCACGCGCCCGGCTTCGGGGGCAGGGTCTCCGGGCTGATGGCAATCAGTGCGATGGACAGCAGAAGCAGGCCGATGACGACCAGGTAGACAAGGTCACGGCGCCAAGGACCGAACTGGACCAAGGCACCGGACGTGATCGCGCCGAGGGCCAGACCGAGCATGACTGTTTGACTGGAGGCCACGGAAGCCAGCCAGGTCGGCCTGGCCGGTGCCGCGTCGACGATGTAGGCGGTGATGCTGCCGCTGGCCAGGCCGGCGCCGAGGCCCATGACGAGCCGACCGGCGATCAGGATGCCGATGTGGTGCACGTTCAGCAGCAGCAGGCAGCCCACGACGAGCAGGACGAGACTGGCGATCGCGGGTGGCCGTCGACCGACGTGATTGGAGAGCCGCCCCAGTACCAGCAGGGTTCCGAGGGTGGCGGCGGAGTAGGCGACGACGGTCAGCGAGATGCCGGCATTGGTGAACCCGTCCTCGGCTCGATAGATGTTGAACAGCGGGATGGTCGAGCCGACAGTGGCGAAGGCGGCCGTCAGGGCGATCACCGCGGACACGAACGCCAGCTGTAGCCCTCGGTCGCGGTGCCGCAGCTGAATTACCGGTGCCAGGTTCTGCATCAGAGCCAGCCGGAGCGGCGGAAGCTCGCGTACAGGGCGATGCAGCCGGCCGCGATCAGAGCGAGGACCATGAAGTAGCCGTAGCGCCAGTGGAGTTCCGGCATCCGGTCGAAGTTCATCCCGTAAATCGCGCTCACCACCGTTGGTCCGGCGGCGATCGCGACCCAGGCGGAGATTCGGCGCATGTCGTCGTTCTGCTGGACCGAGACCCGGGCGATGTGCGCATCCAAAGCCGAGCCGAGCAGCTTGTCGAGGGAGTCGGTCTGCTCGCACACCCTGGCGACGTGACCGGCGACGTTACGGAAGTAGACCGCCGCGTCCGGGTCGACGATCGGGACGTCGGCGCGCGCGAACCGCTCGATCGGCTCATGCAGCGGAACCACGGCCCGGCGCATCTCCACCACTTCACGTTTCAGCATGTAGATGCGTTCGGCCTCGCTCGTACAACTCGCCCCGAAGACCGCCGTCTCGATCGCATCCACGTCGGTCTGGATGGATCCGGTCACGGACTCGTACCGGTCCACGACGGCATCACAGATCGCCCACAGCACGGCCGCCGGCCCGTGCGTCAACGCGGCCGGAGTCTCGTCCAAGGTGGCGCGTGCCTGCTCCTGGTCGGTGCGATCACCGTGCCAGACGGTCACGACGTAATCCGTACCGACGAAGACACTGACCTGACCGGTCTCGACCGCGTGTTCCGCGTCGACATAGCACAAGGTGCACAAGACCACCGCCAGATCGTCGCCGTACCGCTCGATCTTCGGCCGTTGATGCGGCGTCTGCGCATCCTCCACGGCGAGGTCATGCAGCCCGAACAGCTCCTGCGCCTGCCGCAACTCGGCATCCGACGGCTCGTGCAGATCGACCCAGGCAAACCCCGCCCCCGCCGCCAACCGCTCCGCCGCCACCGCCGCAGGCTCCCCACCCCGCCGCCGCCCGCCGGCATAGACCTCACTATGAACAATCACCGCCCAACCACCCAACACTCTTGTCAAACACCCTCTGCCCTTTGTTGCACGTCACCTCCAACCTCTTACGCCGACCCACCCGAACAACCCACGACAACGGCCTACGCAGGAGTTGCGCGGAATACGCGGGCTGAGGGCTCGGGGGTGTTGGTGGTGATGGTGAGGGTGTCGTTGGTTTGGGTGTAGGTCCAGTCGGCAAGGTCGGTCGGGAAGCGTGGGGCGACGGTCGATCCGGACCAGGGGAGGGTGACGGTGGACGGGCCGGGGGCGCGGTGCCAGAGGGTCAGGTAGGAGACGGTAGGGCCGTTGAGCGCCAGGGCGATCCACTCGTCGTCCCATCGTGGGAGGCCCAGCGGCCAGGCTGGGACCAGGGTTTCGAGATCGGCGAGGACCTCCCGGTGCGCGGACAGTGCGGAGCGAACCAGGTCCAGTTCGGTGGCGCTCATCCGGTTGAGATGGCCCGACAGGTAGAGCCTGCCGGGAATGCCGTTGACGAGCGCGAGGATGAACTCCTCCCGGGTGCTGCCGCTGATCGGGTACGCCCAGTGGCCGGCCTGTTCGGGGAGCACCGCGGCCGGCGCCGCGGCGGTGATCGGTGCGTAGAGCAACGGATGTTCCTGGTCCGAGGTCGACTGCAGATGCAGCCGGGACAGCATCGCGTAGTCCATCCGCATCGCGCCGGAGGCACAGTTCTCGATCAGCAGATCGCGATGTCGGGCCTGTACGCCGTCGAGCCAGTCGAGCAGTGCGCGGTTGTGTTCCAGCAGGCCGTGGCCGAGAGACGTACCGCCCTTGTCGGTGCCGGGACCGGTCGTCGTGTTGTTGTCGAACTTGAAGAAGCCGACCCCGAACTCGTCGATCAGCCGGTCGACCGTGTCGTCCAGGTGCCGGCGCGCGGCCGGGCTGCGCAGGTCCAGCAGGTACCGGCCGGACTGGGTGACTCGCGTGCCTCGGCGGGTCAGGAACGCCTCGTCGGGAAGGCGGCTCGCAATCGGCGAACGGGTGCCGATCACCTCGGGTTCGAGCCAGAGACCCGGCACCATGCCGTGCGAGCGGATTCGCGTGATCACCTCGCCGAGTCCCTGGGGGAACCGGGTTGCCGACGGCTCCCAGGCGCCGACGGTGTTCCACCAGTCGCCCTCGGCGTACCAGCCGGCGTCGATGCAGAAGTAATCGGCGCCGACCTCGGCGGCGGCGTCGATCAACGGCAGCAGCTTCTCGGTGGTCGGATCACCCAGCAGGGTGTTCATGTAGTCGTTGAAGATGACCGGCATCCGGTCGTCGACCGGCCGCCGGCGACGTACGGCGCGGCGTTGCCGGGTGAGGGCTGCGAAGGCGCCGTCCCGGTCCGGCCCGGCGACGAGCGATACCGGTACGGTGCTGAACGGGCTGTCCGCGCTGACCTCGACGCTCCACTGGTGCTCCTGATCCGTCGGGCCACTGAGCAGCAGATAACCACCGCTCCGGCTCTCGCCGAGCTCGTAGTGCCATGGCCCGTTGTGCTCGATCTGCCAGCCGAGGGCGTACGGGGTACTGCGATCGACCAGTACGCCGACGGGCAGCCGCTCGCCGGACGACCACGAGTCCACGCTCGTCACCGCATGCCGGCTCCTGGCGACATGACGATGTGCGTCGCGAACGATGTCGGCCAGCGCGGTCGAGCGCAACCGTTGGACCGACCATCGGCTCTCGGCCATCCAGCTGGTCACGGCGGAATGCAGGTCGACGTCGATCGACCCGAGACCGACAACCAGCGAGGACACGAAGGTGAGCTCTAACGTCCGGGACCCAGCGACTGCTACCTCGGACCAGGCGCGGACGCCGGCGCCCGCTTCGAACACACTTGTGACGCGCAGGCCTGACTCGGGATCCTCCTGAACGATCCGCAGCGCGGTCCCGGTGTCGTCGTGCGAGAGATAGCGCAGCCGTTGACCGAGCACCGTGTCGACATGCCGGTTGCTGCTGAGTGCGTTGCCGTACCCGATGGCCGAGACCTCGACCAGCGGCTGGCTCGGGGCCGGCGCACGGGTGTCCGCGGCCGAGTCGTCCGGTGTGGCGGTCATCCGCACCGGCCCGTCGTCGAGGACGAAGGTCAGGGTCAGCTCAGGCGTGGTCCAGCGCAGTGGGTTCATCCGGTGGCTCTCACTCCGTGGTCGAGTCGGTGCTGTCGAGTCCGAGGAGCGAGTCCTCGACGGTGAACAGATGGGTGGCCATCCGGGCGCGCGCCCGGTCCGGGTCGTGGGTGGTGAGGGCCGACAGGATCGAGAGATGCTCCCGGTGCGCGGTCTCGTCCGCGCCGGGTTGCGTGATGGACCGGCGCAGCCGATCGCGCATCGTGCGTCCGCCCAGCGCGTCGATCAAGGCTGCCAGTACGGGATTGCCGGCTGCCTGCGCGATGATGCGATGGAAGGCGATGTCATTCTCGATCACTGCCTCGTGATTCGGCTCCTCCAGCGTCAGCTCGGACTCGTTGTGGCGCAGGAGTTCGGCAGCGGCCGCCAGTTCGTCAGGGCCGATGAGCCGAGCGGCCGATCCTGCGGCCTCCGTTTCGAGCATTCGCCGGACGGCATGCAAATGGTGCGTACCACGCCCGTCCTGCAGGTCAACCACGAAGCCCATCGGGACCAGCAGCATCGACGGATCCAGCGTGGTGACGTACGTCCCGTCGCCCTGCCGGGTCTCGAGGACGCCCATCATCGACAGTGCGCGCACGCCTTCCCGCAGCGGGTTGCGGGAGACGCCGAGCGCGACAGCGAGGTCCTTCTCGACCGGGAGCCGATCGCCGGGTCGCAGGCGGCCGTCCATGATCATCTGCCGGATGCCCTGCACCACCACCTCGCTCTGTGAGACGCCGGGGACGCGCGGCTTCTCGCTCAGGTTGGCCGCGGTCATGGTCGTGGCGCCTGATCGGCTCGGGACGACCAGTAGCTGCCGTCCGGGAACCGGTAGGTCTCGAGTGACTGCCTGTGCATCTCGGCACTGTATCCGGGCGCCGTCGGGAGGACGTACGCTCCGTTGCGGACCACGCACGGGTCGACGAAGTTCTCGTGCAGATGGTCGACGTACTCGGTGACGCGGCCCTCGAGGTCGCCGGACACCGCCACGTAGTCGAAGACGGCGAGGTGCTGGACGAGCTCGCACAGTCCGACGCCGCCCGCGTGCGGGCAGACCGGTACGTCGAACCAGGCGGCGAGCAGATAGACCGCGAGGACCTCGTTGACGCTGCCGAGCCGCGCGGCGTCGAGCTGGCAGTAGTCGATCGCCTCGGCCTGGAACAGCTGCTTGAACAGCACCCGGTTCATGCCGTGCTCCCCGGTGGCGACGCCGATCGGTGCGACCGCCTTCCGGATCGCCGCGTGACCGAGGATGTCGTCGGGGCTGGTCGGCTCCTCGATCCACAACGGCTCGAACTCCGCCAGCGCCTGCACCCACTCGATCGCCTCCGGTACGTCCCAGACCTGGTTCGCGTCGATCATCAGGTGACCGTCCGGGCCGAGCACCTCCCGCGCGATTCGGCAGCGCCGGATGTCGTCGCCAAGGTCGGCGCCGACCTTCAACTTGACGTGTTTGTAGCCGTTGGCAACGGCTTCCTCGCAGAGCCTGCGGAGCTTGGCGTCGGAGTAGCCGAGCCAGCCGGCCGAGGTGGTGTAGCACGGGTACCCGGAGGCCTCGAGTTGCCGGATCCGCTCTTTGCGGCCTGGCTCCTTGGCGGCCAGCAGGGCGACGGCCCGGTCGGGGGTCAGTACGTCCGTCAGGTATCGCAGGTCGGCGGCGGCCACCAGCTCTTCGGGTGACATCTCGGACAGCAACTGCCACAGTGGTACACCGGCGCGCCGCGCGGCCAGGTCCCAGACTGCGTTCATCACCGCGGCGAGAGCGAGGTGGATGACGCCCTTGTCCGGGCCGAGCCACCGCAACTGGGAGTCCGACTGCAGTTCGCGGTAGATCGCGCCGAGGTCCGAGCAGACCACGTCGACGTCGCGGTCGATCAGCGGCTGGGCGCGCTGTTCGGCGGCCGCGGCGCACAGGTCGTTGCCGCGTCCGATCGTGAAGGTGAAGCCGTACCCGGTCAGGGCGGGGTCGTCGGTGTGCAGGACGACGTACGCCGCGGAGTAGTCACCGTCCTTGTTCATCGCGTCCGAACCGTCCCGGGTGAGCGAGGTCGGGAAGCGGACGTCGATGACCTCCACCGAACTGATGCGTGGCATGGAGACCCCTCACGGTGGCGAATTGATAGCATCTTTATCCAGTCTGACGAGGATCAAGTATGGACCAGGAGCGCGAGCAGCGCTACGATCCCGGAAATTCATGGGATTAATAGCCGAACTTTCTCGGAAGGCTCCGATATGGGCGACCTGGCGAGCACAGCTCCCGCCAGCGCCCGGCGGCGCTGCCGGCCAGCCTGTCGGAGGGCCACGGGCCCCTGCTCTGGTTTATCGATAATCTTCCGCGATCGCGGTCCCGTCCGGCTGACCGCCGGCATCGGCCTGCGGGTGAACTCCGTCACCGACCACGACGAGGAGGTCTGATGGCAACTCTGACAACGGTCCGGCCGCCGGCCGGCGAGCTTCCGGCCCGGCCCAAGCGACGACGGCGAGAACGTCCCGGACTCCAGGGGTTCCGGCGCAGCCTGCGGCGGCACTGGACGCTGTACCTGTTGATGGTCGTGCCACTGATCTGGTTCGTGATCTTCAAGTACATCCCGATGTCCAACGCCGTGCTCGCGTTCAAGAGCTACAACGTGACCAAGGGCATCTGGGGCAGCCCGTGGATCGGCTGGCAGAACTTCGAGCTGTTCTTCCACAACCCGGTGTTCTGGACCCTGGTGAAGAACACCTTCGTGCTCTCGATCTACACCGTCGCGGCGAGCTTCCCGCTCGCGATCGTGCTCGCCCTGGCGCTGAACGAGATCCGTGACGGCTTGTTCAAGCGGACCGTTCAGCTGGTGACGTACGCGCCGTACTTCATCTCAACCGTCGTGGTCGTGTCGATGACGATCCTGGTGCTGTCGCCCCGGCTGGGCGTCGTCAACGAAGGCCTGGGGTTCTTCGGTGTACCGGCGATCGACTTCCTCGGGAACCCGGACTACTTCCGGCACATCTACGTCTGGTCCGATGTGTGGCAGACCACCGGGTACTCCGCGGTGATCTACCTGGCCGCACTGTCCGGGATCGATCCGGCGCTGCACGAGTCGGCGCGGATCGACGGCGCCACCCGGTTGCAGCGGATCCGGCACGTCGACCTGCCGGGCATCATGCCGACCGCGGTGATCATCCTCGTTCTTGCCGTCGGCAACATCATGGCGATCGGGTTCGAGAAGGCGTTCCTGCTGCAG
>DASSDE010000638.1:0-10755 GCA_035697365.1 Kribbella sp.
TCGATGGTTTTGTCAGGGCGGGAGTTGGCGTGGATGTGGGTGCGGAAGAGTTCGGCGTTCTCGTTCGCCAGGTAGCCCTCGAAGGTCAGGCCGCGGTCGGCTGGTTTGAGGGTCAGGCGTTCGCGGGTGTAGGCGTCCTTCTCGTTGGGCTCTGGGCCGTCGGGGTCCAGGCGATCGCGGATCAGGCGGCCGGCGCGGCGCAGCTCTGCAGGAGTGTGGGTGGCGGCGAGGCCGATCAGCTCTTGCTCGGCTACGGCGAGGTTGTCGAGGGGGACGGTGTCCGGGACCTGGTCCAGGATTCCGATGATTGCTGCGGCTTGCGCTGGGCTCACCCGCCAGCCTCGCCCGGCGTCAGGTTGTCCGTCCGCCGACCGGTTGTCCGTCTTGGATCCGGCAGCCCCGTCGCCGTCAGGAGCATCACCTTCGGCAAGACCGTCACCTTCGGCAAGACCATCGCCTTCGGCAAGACCATCACCGTTGGCTAGACCCTCACCGTCGGCAGGGGTGGCTTGAGCGGGATTGTGGAACGGGGTTTGCGGGTCGGGGAGAGCGTCGCTGGTGGCGGAGTAGGTGGCCAGGCGGTTGGCGATGCGGACCTCGCGGCGGGTGTCGCGGAGATCTTGGCGATAGCGGGTGGCCAGTAGGCGGGCAGTGTCTCCGGCGCCCAGATCCTTCGCATAGCCGGATGCGTCCAGCCTCGCCGTCAGCTGCCACCTGAGCGTCCTGCAGCGAGCCTCCTCGGCGACGGCCGCGTCGAGAGCGGACAGCGCTTCGCTGTCACTCATCGACCAGACGGGCCGTGCACCGAGGATCTCCATGCCCACAACTCTAGACACCCCCTCCGACAGTTTTCCAACGCCGGAACCTCTTATTTTCAAGACGATTCGCCCAAATGAGTTATCCACAGGCAGTGGCCTCATCCACAGCCATCTATACAGTTGCCCAGGGCCACCATCGGTTCGCCGATGTAGCTCAGGTGGCTAGAGCATCTGTCCGGTCGACGCCTCTCGCCCCGCTGCACCGGTTCCTGACTGGTCGTCGAGATTGCCCGGACGCAGACGACCGCCGCGCTGCTTCGGCAGCTCCCCCGCCTCACCCTGCTGGGGGCACGGTTCGTGGGCGCGCGTGGTCGCGGATCGGCTCGCGGATGCCGTACGGCTTCGGAAGGCGCGCGTGCAGCCGGGCAACGTTCTCGTTGCGCAGCGCACCTATTTTGCAGGTCGCGGCGCTCGGAGTGATCGGACCCCTGGATACCGTCACGGCCGGTCGTGGATGCGCTCGGTGCGGTGTTCTACCGGGCGTACGGCGGATCGCGAGGTCGAGCGGCGGCGGGGCGACGACGCGGTCGGGCCGACCGCGAAGCCGATGTAGTACGCGGGCCGGCGGAGGCTGGCGATCGACGCGTTCGTCGTCTGCACGGACAACGAGACGTGGTTCTGCGGCGTACATCCGCACCAGGCGCTGCAGCAGTACCGTCGGGTGATGGGGCTCGATGCGCGGCTCGTCGTCGTTGCGATGACGGCCACGCGGGAGACGATCGCCGACCCGGCGGATGCGGAGATGCTGGACATGTCCGAGCTCGACGCCGCAGTACCGGGGCTGATCGCCGACTTCAGCCGGTGATGTCGGCGCCGCGCAATCAAGCGTGCCCGCCGACTCACCTCAGCGCCGGTGCCAGCCGGGCGCGGTGCTCGTCAGTGGCAGAGTTCGTCAGTGGCGGTGCTCATCAGTGGCGGTGCTCGTCAGTGGCAGTGCTGGTCAGTGGCAGTGCTCGTCCGGGTTCGTGGTCGGCGGGACGTTGCGGTCGGCTGGCTTTTCCCATGGTTCTTGGCGGCCGAGGGCGGTGAAGTCGAGGGCCGTGATCGTGAACGTCATCGAGTCGGGCCCCCGGCCGTACGTCGAGTATGTGTGGTGAACCTGCTCACCCACGCGCAGAAAACAACTCAACCCATGCAGGTCGAACGGCTGCGCGCCCTGCGTGTGCTCGTTGTTCACGTGGACGTCCCACTCGGCCTTGCTCCGATAGTTGTACTCGAACGGCACGACGGACTCGTCCAGCGTGACGTGGTAGTCGTAGTTGAAGTCACTCCCGTACGACGAGTACCACGGGAACTGCCAGCCGCGGGCGGTACGGTACGCGTCGAGCTTCTCGTACGGCGCCCTCGACACCAGCGCGAACGTGGTGTTCAGGTCGTGCATTGCGTCCACCGACCCGATCTCGTCGACGAAACCGGTGCAGTTCGGGCAACCGGCGTCCCACTCCGGCTGGAACATGAAGTGGTACACCACCAACTGCGAACGGCCCTCGAACAGGTCCAGCAGACTCGCCTCGCCGGTCGCGCCCGTGAACGCGTACGGCTTGTCCACCAGCACCATCGGCAACTCGCGGCGCCGTGCGTTCAGCGCGTCCCGCTCCTTGGTGAACGCCTTCTCCGCGGCGAGCAGCTCCTGCCGCGCCTGCACCCACTCGTCCCGCCCGACCACATCCGGCAAACTCATCCCAGTCCTCCTTCAACCAACAGAACACCCGGTACGTCGGAGCCGACCCTGCCGGTTCGACATCCCCGTACCATCAAAACCGTGGCGAACCCCGAACTCCCACACCTGACCGTCCAGAAGCGCCCCGCGAAGCGGATGGCCGCGCGTCTCGAGGGCCGGCTCGCCGTGGACGAGGCCACCAACTGCATCGTCGTCGCCAAGTCCCACCTCGTCGAACCGGTCTGGCCGCCGGGGTTCTCGATCGCTGTCCGGGACGAAGCGCTTGCCGTGCTGGACCGCGACGGCAACACCGTCGCTGAGGTTGGCGAGACGATTGCGCTCTGTGGCGGGTTTGTCTCGGCTGAGCGGGCGCACGCCAGTTCTCGGATGGGGCATGGGCGGGTGTTTGCCGTTGCGGAGGGAATGTTGGTGCGGCGGGCGACCCGGGGGGAATGAGAAGCTGGAGGTATGCGTAGGCGGGTGCGGACCAGCGTCGTGATCCTGCTGCTCGTCGTGCTCCTGGGCGGGGCCGGGTACGTGGGATGGGTTCTCGTGCAGCGGTCTGAACCGGTCTCGTTACCGGAGACGACCGGTGGGTTCCAGGTCGGCCGGCGGACGTTCGAATGGACCGACAGCCCGCGTCGCGACCCGTACGCGGACGGCCCGCGGCGGCTTGCGGTCTGGCTCTGGTACCCGGTGGCGAAGGAAACCACCGGCCAGCACGTGCAGTACGCGCCTGGCGGGTGGAGCGGTCTGCACCTGAAGTCCCCGATCTCGCTCTTCCAAGGCCCGTTCGACAGCCTCCAGGATCGCGCTCTCGACCGCGTCCCGATCGCCCCGGGCAAGTTCCCGGTCGTCGTGCTGATGCCGGGGATGGGCCTGTCGGCGCCGATGTACGCCGCCCTCGCCGAGGACCTCGCCAGTCACGGCTACCTGGTCGCCGGCGTCACGCCGACGTACAGCGCGAATCTCACCGTCCTCGGCGGCCAGACCGTCGAGAGCAAGCCCGCCGCGAACCCGCCGAACCTCGGCGACAGCAGCGAGGGCTCCCAGCAGACCGGCGACCATCTCGTCGGCATCTGGGCCGCCGACGCCCGGTTCGCGGCCGGCATGGTCGCCAAGCAGCTCCCGGGCTCGGTCGAGCCGGCGGTCGGGGCGTCGTACATCGGGCACTCGTTCGGCGGCGCCGCCTCACTGGAGGCCTGCCGGCTGGACCAACGGTGCGCGGCGGCGGTCGACATCGACGGCATCCAGTTCGGCGATGTGGTGAAGAAGGGCGTGAAAGCGCCGATCATGCTGCTCGGTGCCGATGACTCCTGCATCACCAGCGTGTGCGGCCCCGACGCGAAGAACGACACCGGCCGCGACCGCGCCCTCTCGTTGCTCAAGGCAAGCACCGGTACGTCGTGGTGCGCAACAGTCCCCGGCACGAAACACTTCAACTTCACCGACTACGGCGTCTACTACCTCGCGTACCCGCTGCGCCGCTTCCTCCCACTCGGCAGTACGGGCCCGCGGCACGCGCTCACCGTCACGAGCGGCTACCTCAACACCTTCCTCTCGCACACGATCTACAAGACCGCGGCCCCAGGCGCACCGGTCTGCAAGAGCTAGAGATCAAGCTCGTACGTTTGTCCGTGCAGGCTGTCGCCCCACATCTGATGTACCTCTGAACTCACCAACCGGAAACCCCGCGCGAGATAGATGTGCCGCGCGGCGACGAGTGGTTCGTTCGTCCACAGCACCATGCGCTTGTAGCCGGCCGACCGCGCGAACGCCAGGCACGTGTCGACCAGTTCAGCACCGAGCTTGAGGCCACGCGCAGCCGGCGTCACGAGCAGCAACCGCAGCTGCGCTGTCGTCGCATCCGGCCCGCGGACGCAGAAGATGCTGCCGGCCCGCTCCCCGTCCACCTCGGCGATCCACGCGGCCTCGCGCTCGTCGTCGTGGTCGGACGCGTACGCGGACACGATCTGCGCGATCAGCGTCTCGTACGCCGGCCCCCAGCCGTACTCGGCCGCATAGACCTCCGCATGCGACTGCACAACCCAACCGAGGTCCCCCGGCTGTCCCAGTTTCCTGATCAGTTTCGTCATCCAGACCCACCGTCCTACTGACACGAGTGTTTCAGTAGGATACTAGCCCTGTGCCGACGACAAGGGAAGCGCCCTCCGCGCGCCAGCAGGAACTGCTGGAACGTGCGTACGCCTACTCGCTCACCCACGGGCTGGGCGACCTGTCGCTGCGCCCGCTGGCGACCGCGATCGGCTCCAGCCCGCGTGTGCTGCTGTTCTTGTTCGGCAGCAAGGACGGCCTGATCCGCGCCCTGCTCGCCCGCGGTCGCGCCGAGCAGCTCGAACTCCTCCGCCGGACCGAGGAGCGCTACGACGACCCGCCCGGCCTGACGGTCATCGCCCGCGAGCTCTGGACCTGGCTGGCCGCCCCGGAACGCCGCCCGCTGATGACATTCTGGGTGGAGGCGTACGGCCGCTCACTCGTCGCGCCCGACGGCCCGTGGGCCGACTTCGCCCGCTCCACGGTCGACGACTGGCTCCAGCTCCTCGAAGCGAGCGAGCCCAACCAGTCCGCGGCCCGCCGCACCGCCGTCCTCGCGATCCTCCGCGGCGCCCTGATCGACCTCCTCGCCACCGCCGACCTCGACCGCACCACCGCCGCCGTCGAGGACTACCTCAACCAGAGCTAGCGTCCGAAGATCCGAGGCTCCTGCACCACAGTTCTTCGGACGCAAGCGGCTACGCCAGCTCGAAGGCGACGGTGCGTTTGGCGATGTCGGCCTCGACGAGTTTGACGCGGGTCTGCTGGCCGAGGGGCAGGGCGGTGCCGGTCACGCGGCCCTCGATGGCGAGCTTGGTCAGCGCGACGATGCCGCGGCTGTCGTCCTTGTCATCGACGTCCGTGATGACGCCGTCGAAGACCGCGCCGATCTGGTCCGCGACCAGTCCCGCCTCGACCATGCTGACGATCGACCGCTCGTAGGCGTGCGCGCGCCGGTCGGCGTCGTCCATGATCTTCGGGATCTCCTCCATCGACTCGCGAACCCAGGCCGGCACCTCGGCACCGGCCGAGAGCGCGACGCAGATCTCCCCCGCCCAACGGTCCACCAACCGCCGCAACGGCGCGGTGACATGCGCGTACTCCGCCTTCATCGCGGCGTGCTGCGGTTGCTCCGGGACGGTCCCGTCGAAGGCCGAGTACCCGGCGCCGCGGAACAGCACCGTGCACGCCGCCAGCATCGCGGCATGGGCGGGGACCTTCGGGTCAAGGCCGTGGATGAATTCGGCGTACGACAGGCTGTCCGGCCACTCGATGCCGAGCGCCTTCGCGGTGTTACCGAGCTTGCGGCGCAGGTCGTCGTGCGACTCGGGCAGCGTCCGCAGGATGCCGATCCTGCCCTTCATCATCAGCTGCGCGGCGGCCATCCCGGTGAGCAGCGAGATCTGCGCGTTCCAGCCCTCGACCGGCAGCGGCGCGCGGAACTCCAGGCCCCAGCCGCTGTCCGACGTGACGACCTCCTGGTCCGGGATCGGCAGGTTCACGCCGCCGCGTTCCAGCTCGCACTGCTCGCGGAGTTTCCCGACCTCGCGGAGCAGTTGGAGCGATTCCGACGCCGTACCGGCATCGAGGTCCTGCTGTACGCCTGCGTAGTTGAGCTTCGCGCGCGACTTGACCAGGGCGCGCTCACAGGTGACGCCGGTGATCTGGCCGGCCGCGTCGAGCATGACCGTCCACAACAGGGCCGGACGGACCTCGTCCGGCAGCAGCGACGCGGCGCCCTCGGAGAGCTCCGGTGGGTGCAGCGGGGTCCGCTTGTCGGGCGCGTACAGAGTCTCGCCGCGGCGCCGCGCCTCGGTGTCGATCGGGTCGCCGGCCTGTACGAACGCGGCTACGTCGGCGATCGCGTAGTGCACCGTGAACCCGTCGCCGGCACGTTCGATGTGCAGCGCCTGGTCGAGATCCATCGAGTCCGGCGGGTCGATCGTGACGAACTCGAGGTCCGTACGGTCGAGCTCCGGCAGCCGCGCGTTCTGCGCGGCGACCACGGCGGCGGCCGTCACCTCGGGCGGGAACTCGGCGGGCACTTCCTGCTCTCGGCGGATGTCCTGCAACGACGCGCGAAAGACCTCCGGCACATCCTCAGCGAAACGAACCCTCTGCAGCGGCATGGGGTCAGACTAGACGTTGCGTCCGAAGATCCGTGGCGCATTACCCTCGGATCTTCGGACGCAAGGGTTGTCAGGGTTCTACGTTGAAGGAGCGCAGGGACGCGAGGCCGTCGGCGTACCAGTGCGCCTCGGTGATCGTTGCCGGGCGGAGTTCCATCCGGAACAGCGAGGACATCGGGGCCTGCAGCACCGATCGCACCATCAGCTTGATCGGCGTCACGTGCGTGACCACGACGACTGTCTTGCCCGGATACCGCGCCAGCAGGCCGTCCCGCGCCGAACGTGCGCGCCGGGCGCACGTGTCGAACGATTCGCCACCGGGCGGCGCGGCGCTCGTCGACTCCAGCCACGCGCTCAGCGCGTCCGGCCACTTCTGCTGGATCTCCGCGAACGTATGCCCGTCCCAGTCGCCGAACGCGACCTCCCGCCAGCCTTCGTCCACGACCGGCTCGAGCCCGAGCTTCGCGGCGACCGCCGCCGCGGTCTCCTGGGTCCGGCGCATCGGCGACACCACCAGCGCGTCCACCTCGCCGACTCGCGACAGGTACTCGGCGGCGGCCAGCGCCTGCGTACGGCCGGTCTCGCTCAGCCCCGGGTTGTCACCACCGGAACCGGAGAAGCGCCGCTCCGCGGTATGCGGCGTCTCACCGTGCCGCAGGAAGATCAGCCGCGTTGGCGGCTCGGTCGCCGGACCCCACCCGCGAACCGCCTTCTCCAGATCGGACGGCTCCGCGCCCGGCTTGGCCGCCACCGGTACGTCCTCGGGCTGCAGCGGGATCGGTACGTTGTCGAGTGCGTTGTTCGCGAGCGCGTCGGCGGCGGAGTTCTGGGCGCGCGGCACCCAGGTCCACTCGGTCCCGAACGGCGCCAGGCCCTGCGCCTTGATCGCCAGCGGCTGCAGGTCCGGGTGCTTGATCTTCCAGCGGCCCGCCATCTGCTCGATGACCAGCTTGGAGTCCATCCGGACCTCGATGGACGCGTCCGGCGCGTACTCGGCCGCGAGCTCGAGCCCCGCGATCAGGCCGGAGTACTCCGCGACGTTGTTGGTGGCGATGCCGAGCGTCTTGCCCTGCTGCGCGATCACCTTCCCGCTCACCGGGTCGCGGACGAGCGCACCGTACGCCGCGGGCCCCGGGTTCCCCCGGGACCCACCATCAGCCTCGACAATCACGTGGCCGTACGTCATGCCGCGCTGTCCGCCGTTCGTACGAGGATGCGGCCGCACTCTTCGCAGCGCAGTACGGCATCGGGTGCGGCCGCCTTGATCGCGTTCAGGTCGGACGGCGCGAGCTCCATCCGGCAGCCCATGCAGCGCTTGCCGACGAGCGGCGCCGCGCCGATGCCACCGTTGTGATCGCGCAGTCGCTGGTACTGCGCGACGAGCGGTTCGGGCAGCTCGGCCGCGACACCTGCCCGCTTGTCGGCGAGACCGGCGCGCTGCTCGTCAAGCTCCTTGAGGGCGCTGTCGCGGGACGTCTCCAGCTCGGACTGCCGACCGGCGAACGCCTCGGCACGGGTCCGCAGGTCGGCCTGTACGACCTCGGCGGCCTCGAGCTTCTCCATCACCTCGAGCTCGGAGTCCTCCAGGTCGGAGATCCTGCGGTCGAGCGAACCGATCTCGTGCTGCAGGTTCTCCAGGTCGCGGGGCGAGGTGACCTGACCGGAGTCGAGCCGCTGCTGGTTGCGGGCCCGGCGCTGCCGAACCTGCTCCACGTCGCTGTCGGCCTTCTTCTGCTCACGCTGCAGATCGCTGACCTCGGTGTCGGCGGTGACCAGCTCGCGGTCGACCACAGACTTCTCGGCGGTCAGCTCCTTGAGCGCCTGGTGTTCGGGCAACGACGCGCGTTTGTGCGCGACCTGATCCAGCTGCAGGTCGAGATCCTGCAGGTCCAGCAACCGGCGTTGGACGGCGGGCTCGGCGTTCAGAGTCGGCTCCTTCAAATCGTTGGCGGCGTACTCAGATCCGCAGGGTCCATGCGTCCGTGCAGAGAGTTGAGATGTGGGAGTCCACGGTACTGCCTTCGGCCGCGAGCGCCGCGCCCAGGAGGCGCTCCGCGTCCGCGAGCCACGGCCACTCGCTCGCCCAGTGTGCGACGTCGACGAGCGCCGGGTCACCGTACGCCCGGGCCTCGGTGGCCGGATGATGCCGCAGGTCCGCGGTCAGGTACGCGTCGACGCCCGCCGACCGGACCCGGTCGAACTCGGAATCGCCCGCTCCCCCGACCGCCGCGACGGTCTCGATCGTCCGGTCCGGATCGCCCGACACCCGGACACCGTGCTCGGTCCGCGGCAGGCTCTCCGCGACCAGCCGGGCGAAGTCCGCCAGCGGCAGCGGCTCCGCGAGGACACCGATCCGCCCGCCACCACGGTCGCTCGGCAGCTCGGCCAGCTCATAGAAGTCGTACGCCGGCTCCTCGTAGGAATGCGCCGCGAGCAGGGCCTCGGCGACCGCGCGGCGCTTACGGCGCGGCAGGATCATCTCGATCCGGTCCTCGCGGACGACCTCGATGTCGCCGATGCTCCCGATCGTCGGGTTCGCGCCCGCGAGCGGCCGGAACGTTCCTTCGCCGGTCACGCTCCAGGCGGCACGCTCGTAGTTGCCGACCTGTCCGGCGCCGGCCTTGGCGAGTGCGTCCAGCATCGCCTGGGTCTCCGCGACCGGAACGCCGACCACGACCTTGTCCATCGGCTCGGCCGGCATCGCCTTCAGCGGGCGGGTGTCGCGCAGCCCGATCGCAGCGGCCAAGGCGTCGCTCACGCCCGGGTTCGCGTTGTCGGCGTTCGTGTGACAGACGTGCAGCGCGACGCCGGCGCGGATCAGGTCGTGGATCACGCGGCCCTTCGGCGTCGTGGCGGCCACGCTGTTCACCCCGCGGAGCAGCAGCGGGTGGTGCGTGACAAGCAGATCGAATCCCCCGTCGATCGCCTCGTCGATCACGGCCCGCATCGGATCGACCGCGAACAGGATCCGCCGTACCTCCTGCTCCGGGTCGCCGGTCACCAGGCCGACCGCGTCCCACGACTCCGCCCAGGCCGGGTTGTAGAGCCGATCGAGTACAGCGAGCACGTCCGCAAGCGTCGTCACGCGCTTATCCTGACATTCGCGCGACCGCATGGAGCGTGACGGGGGCAACCGCCCGGTGCCCCCGCCACGACCATGGTCGCCGGTACTGGTGACGGCGTGGAGGTGCGGCCGCCCCGCCGCATCCACCACAACACCCGTACCGGCGGGTTTCGCCCCGGCCACAGGGGGAGGGCCGTCTCGGGACGGCTTGACCGGAGCGAGTCTGCAGGCCTGCTTCAGGCCTAGATCAGCCAGGCGGTGGTGTCACCCGGCAGCTTGTCGCCGTCGAGTGGCCCGCTGGACAGGACGACCGCGGCGTCGGGCAGCTCGACCGGCGCGGCACCGAAGTTCGTCACGCACTGCCAGCCGCCGGAGCGGACGAAGTGCAGGACGTCGTCGCTCTCGTCGATCCAGCTCAGCGCGCTGCCGGTGCGCAGACCACGGCGTACGGCCAGAGCCTTGCGGTACAGGCTCAGCGTCGACTCCGCATCGTCCTGCTGCGCTTCGACCGAGTACGCCCCGAACCACTTCGGCTGCAGCAGGTGCGACCCACCCGTACCGAAACCGAACGACAGCCCGCCGACGGTCCACGGGATCGGGACGCGGCACCCGTCGCGGCCCTTCTCGGCGCCCTTGGAACGGAAGTACGCCGGGTCCTGCAGGTTCGCTGCCGGCAGCTCGCCGACCTCCTGGAGGCCGAGCTCCTCACCCTGGTACAGGTAGGCCGAGCCGGGCAGCGCCAGCATCAGCAGGGTTGCGGCGCGGGCTCTGCGCAGGCCCAGCGCGACGTCGACGGTCGGCTCGGTGCCGTTGCTCAGCAGCCAGTCCTTACCGTCCTGCCAGTCGCCCTTCGGGTTCTTCGGCAGGCCGTAGCGGGTGGCGTGCCGAACGACGTCGTGGTTCGAGAACACCCACGTCGACGACGACCCGTTCTCCTCCGCGAACGCGAGGTTCTCCTCGATCACGCGGCGGAACTTCTCGTACTCGAAGTCGGCCTGCAGCAGGTCGAAGTTGAACGCCTGCCCGAGC
>DASSDE010000639.1:0-3718 GCA_035697365.1 Kribbella sp.
TTCCGGGTCCGCGACGCGGTGCAGGACAAGCCGCTGGACGGCCCGTTCAAGCAGGGCGAGTACGTCGTCTCGACGATCCACCGGGCCGAGAACACCGACGACCCGGAGCGGCTGTCCGCGATCGTCGACGGTCTGGCCAACGCGGGGCAGCCGGTGCTGCTGCTGGCCCACCCGCGACTGGTCGCGAAGTGCGCGGAGCACGGCATCAAGCTGGAGCGTCCGGACGGTTCGCTGCACGTCCGCGAGCCGCTGGCGTACCCGGAGATGGTGGCTGCCGTTCTCGGGTCGGCCGGTGTCGTGACCGACTCCGGCGGTCTCCAGAAGGAGGCCTTCCTGCTCGGCCGGGTCTGCACCACGCTGCGTACCGAGACCGAATGGGTCGAGACGTTGGTGGACGGATGGAACGTGTTGACATCCGACGTGAGTAAGCTGCCCGAGTTGGCTGCACGGCCGGCTCCCACGGGGGGACGCCCAATGCCGTACGGCGACGGGCACGCTGCAGAGCGTGTCGTCGCCACTCTCGCGGAGTAACCACATACATGACGAAGGCCGCCGAAGAGAACCAGACGCCGCCGACCCAGGACCTGCCTGGGTCGGCCGATGTAGGGACCCCGGCTCCCGGCGCGCCTGCCACGGCCTCTCCCGGCACTGCTGTTCCGGGCCAGAGGCTGCCTCGTGTCGAGTCGCTCACCGGCCTTCGCTGGTGGGCGGCCTTCTTCGTGTTCTGCCACCACATGACCCAGCTGGCGCCGCTGCCGATCTTCGACTTCCTGAAGTACGGCACCTCCGGCGTCACGTTCTTCTTCGTACTGTCCGGCTTCGTGCTCACCTGGTCGACCCGGCCGGGGACCAAGATCCGGACCTTCTACCGGCGCCGGTTCGCCCGGATCGTCCCGCTGTACCTGTTGACGCTGGTGGCGGCGTTCTTCGTCTTCTACCGCGCCGAGCCGCCGGCCGGGATGCCCTGGATCAAGCCGATCTCGATCAGCGTGCTGGTGCTGTCCGCGTTCCTGCTGCACGGCTGGTCGAACAACCCGACCATTCTGTACGGCGGTAACCCGGCGGGCTGGACGTTGTCGGTGGAGGCCTTCTTCTACGCGTACTTCCCGTTCGTCTGGCGGGCCACGCAGCGCCTGAAGGTGGCCGGCGGTCTGATCCTGTGTGTCGTCGTGGTCGTCGTCAGCGGCGCTTATCGACTGGTGCTGTTCCACAACCCGAAGGACGTACCGATCCTGCCGCAGCCGGTGCTGCACTCGGTCGCGTTCCTGTTCGGGATCGGTCTGGCGATCGCGCTGCGGACCGGCTGGAAGCCGCGGATCCCGGTCTGGTTCGCGTTCCTGGTGACCGGCGGCGGCCTGTTTCTGCTCTGGTACTCCGGTGCGCACCCGACCCAGGTCCCGGGCGCGGTCACCATGGGGCTGTGCCAGAAGGAGGTCCTCACCTTCTTGTACGGCTTCCTGATCCTCGCGGTTGCCGCCCGCGACATGCGCGGTGGCAGGTCACTGCTGCGCAGCAAGCCGCTGGTCGCGCTGGGCCAGTGGTCGTACGCGTTCTACCTGGTCCACGCGACCATCATGTACGCGATCAAGGAACACCACGGCATCGCCGGTCCGATCGGCTGGTCGAACCTGACCTGGTACGCCGGTGTCCTGGTCGTCGCCGTCTTCGCCTCGTGGCTGCTCTACAAGTTCGTCGAGCACCCGCTGGAACGGAAGCTCCGAGGCCCCCGATGAAGAATCACTACCTAGTGGAGTTGCTGTGCGTGTCAGTGTAGTTGCCTTAGGCAAGATCGGACTGCCGTTGGCGGTCCAGTTCGCGGCCAAGGGTCATCAGGTCGTCGGCGTCGACATCAACGAGAAGTTCGTCGAGCTGGTGAACGCCGGTCAGGAGCCGTTCCCGGGTGAGGCCCACCTGCAGGAGCTGCTGTCCGAGACCGTGGCCGACGGCCGCCTGCGGGCGACCACGGACTACGCGGACGCCATTCCGAACAGCGACGCCGTGGTCGTCGTCGTCCCGCTGTTCGTGGACGAGCAGACCGGGCAGCCCGAGTTCGGCTGGATGGAGAACGCGACCCGTTCGCTGGCCGAGCACCTCACCCCCGGCACTCTGGTCAGCTACGAGACCACGCTCCCGGTCGGCACCACCCGGAACCGGTGGAAGCCGATGATCGAGGAGATCTCCGGCCTGACCGAGGGCACCGACTTCCACCTGGTGTTCTCGCCGGAGCGGGTGCTCACCGGTCGTGTCTTCGCGGACCTCCGCAAGTACCCGAAGCTGGTCGGCGGCCTGTCCGAGGAGGGCGCCAAGCGCGCCACCGCGTTCTACGAGGCCGTGCTGGACTTCGACGAGCGTCCGGACCTGGACCGCGCGAACGGCGTCTGGGACCTGGGTTCCGCCGAGGCCGCCGAGCTCGCGAAGCTCGCCGAGACCACCTACCGGGACGTGAACATCGGCCTCGCGAACCAGTTCGCACGGTTCGCCGGCCAGAACGGTATCGACGTGCACGCCGTCATCGAGGCGTCGAACTCGCAGCCGTACAGCCACATCCACCGGCCGGGCATCGCGGTCGGCGGGCACTGCATCCCCGTCTACCCGCGGCTGTACCTGTACACCGACCCCGACGCGACCGTCGTCCGGGCCGCGCGCGAGGCCAATGCCGAGATGCCCGACTACACGATCGGGCTGCTCGAGGGCGCGTTCGGCGACCTCAAGGGCGCCAAGGTCGTGGTGCTCGGTGCGTCGTACCGTGGTGGTGTGAAGGAGACCGCGTTCTCCGGGGTGTTCCCTGCTGTGGAGGCGTTGACGGCGCGCGGAGCCGAGGTGTCCGTGCACGACCCGATGTACACCGACGAGGAGCTCCAGGGCCTCGGCTTCACGCCGTACGCACTGGGCACGCCGGTGGACGCGGCGGTCCTGCAGGCGGACCACGCGGAGTACGCGCAGCTCGGCCCGGCGGACCTGCCGGGTGTGAAGGTGCTTGTCGACGGTCGTGACCGTACCGACCCGGCCAAGTGGGCGGGCGTTCGCCGGATTGTGATCGGAAGGTCGAGTAGCCAGTGACACGTGCCGACCTGCGGGTCGTGATGATGGTCGCCAACGACGTCACCAACGACAGCCGGGTCCGCAAAGAGGCCGCAGCCTTGGCCGAGACCGGAGCAGAGGTCACTGTGCTCGGTGTCTCGGCCAGCGGCCTCCCGTCGAGGGAGATGCTCGACGGTGCGCTGATCGTCCGGGTGGCGGTGCCCTTCGCACTGCGTGAGGAACGGAAACGGAGCCGTACGGCCCGCCGTGACTGGCGGCCGCCGCTGGTGGGCTACCGGAACCGCTCGACCTATGTGGCGCGGAGCCAGCGGATCGCGGCCGAGATCAAGGAGCTCAAGGCCGACTCCGGGCACGCGATCGCGCGGGCCAAGGCGGGGCAGGCGAATCCGCTCAAGTTCAAGGCCGGCGTGGCGACCCGGCTGCTCCGCCGAGCGCGCTGGAAGGCGGCCGAGCGGGCTACCTGGGTGCGCAAGGGCGTGGGCAACAAGGCCGACGTCCCGTTCAAGTTCAGCTGGCGGGCGTACGACGGTGTGCTGCACCGGATGCCGTGGCCGGCGCCGTGGCGCAAGCTGCACCCGGAGGCGCTGGATCTGGAGATCGCGTTCGGCGACCTGATCGACCGGCTCGAGCCGGACGTGGTGCACGCACACGACATGCACGTGATCGGTGTCGCCAC
>DASSDE010000640.1:0-4196 GCA_035697365.1 Kribbella sp.
ATCGCCGCCATGTTCACGCTCTCGTCGAAGACCACGATCCCGCCATGACCGATCATCGCGCCGGCCGCGGCGAACGCCTCGTAGTCCATCGGGAGGTCGAACTGCTCGACCGGCAGGTACGCGCCGAGCGGCCCGCCGACCTGGACGGCACGCACCGGGCGACCCGACGACGTACCGCCGCCGAAGTCGTTCACCAGCTCACCGAGCGAGATGCCGAACGCGGTCTCCACGATGCCGCCGCGCGCCACGTTCCCGCCGAGCTGGAAGACGCTGGTCCCCCGCGAGCGCCCGGTCCCGTGTGCCGTGTACGCCGCAGCGCCGTGCGCCAGAATCGTCGGAACGGTTGCCAAGGACAACACATTGTTGACGATCGTCGGGCGGCCGAAAAGACCTTCCAGTGCAGGGATCGGAGGCTTCGGGCGGACCATGCCACGCTTGCCCTCCAGGCTCTCCAGCATGGAGGTTTCCTCGCCGCAGATGTACGCGCCGGCGCCGACACGGACGTGCAGGTCGAAGCCGAACCCTGAGCCGAGGATGTCCGGCCCCAACCAGCCCATGCTGCGCGCGTGCTCGATCGCCGCCTTGAGCGTCGCGACGGCGTCCGGGTACTCCGACCGCAAGTACACATAGCCTTCCGCGGCACCGACGGCGTACGCGGCGATCGTCATGCCCTCGATGAGCGTGAACGGGTCGCCCTCGATGAGCATCCGGTCCGCGTACGTACCGGAGTCGCCCTCGTCCGCGTTGCAGCAGACGAACTTCAGGTCGGCGGCAGCATTCAGTACGGTCCGCCATTTGATCCCGGTCGGGAACCCGGCCCCACCACGCCCACGCAGCCCCGAGTCGACGACTGCCTCGACCACGTCACTCGGCTGCATGCTCAGAGCCGCGCGCAGACCAGCAAGTCCGCCGTACGCCTCGTAGTCGGCGGTCGATCGCGGATCAACGACGCCCACCCGTGCAAACGTCAAGCGCTGCTGCCGTTGCATCCACGGCAACTCCTCGACCAGCCCGAGCCCGTCGCCCTCGCCGCGCAGCATTCCGGCCGCGATCAGCCCGTCCACGTCCTCGGGTGCGACCGGTCCGTACCCGACGCGCCCGGCGGCCGTCTCCACCTCCACCAACGGCTCGAGCCACAACATCCCGCGAGATCCGGTCCGTACGACCTCAACCCCAGCTGCACTGATCCGTTCGGCAACCTCATCCGCCCCGACAGACCGAGCAGCAGAGTCGACCGGCACATACACACGGGCGGACGGGGCGTGGGAAATAGTCATCGGGTCTCTCCGAGGAGGGCGTCCAGGCGGGTGGGGGTTACGCGGCCGTGGAGTTTGCCGGCGACTTGGACCGTCGGGCCGAGGGCACAGTTGCCGAAGCAGTAGATCTCTTCGAGAGTGATGCGGCCGTCGGGCGTGGTTTCGCCGAAGGGGCAGCCGATGGACCGTTTCGCGTGCTCGGCAAGCTCGACCGCGCCGACCGCGCGACACGCTTCGGCCTGGCAGATCGACACCGTGGTACGCCCGGGCGCCGCACGCCGGAAGTCCTTGTAGAACGTGACGACGCCGTGCACCTCGGCGACCGCGATGTTCAAGACGTCGGCGATCACCGCGACGTCCGGCTGATCGACGTACCCGAGCTCCTCCTGCACGGCGTGCAAAATCGGTATCAGCGCACCCCGCAGACCGCGAAGTTCCTCGGTGATCTCACGCACGCGCTGCGCACGGACAGGGGCGGCCACGACCTCACTCGTCATGTATACAACATTCCGTCGCCAATCCCGCCCAGTCAAAGCAACGCTACCTATCACCTGATAGCCACCACCTATCAATCCACCACAGGCACGGTGTTCGAGATGTGGTCAGCGGCTAGGGCTAGGTGCTGGGTGGGGAGTAGAGGGCTGTGGGGTGGTTGGTGGTGTAGGCCCAGTAGCGGTCGCCGTGGGACCAGTGCCACCACTCGGTGGGGTAGTTGACCAGGCCGGCGGCGGTGAGTACGTCGGCGAGCAGGGCGCGGTTCGTTCGGGCTTCGCGGGAGATGTTGGTGGCGGCGAAGGAGCAGGCGCCGTTGCTCTGCTCGGGGGTGGCGTCGATCGGCGTACCGAGGTCGAGCGGGCCGTGGGCGCCCATCAGCGTCAGGTCGACCGCCGCACCGGCGACGTGCGGAGCGACCTCGATCGGCGACACGAACCGGCTGGCCAGTACGCGGACATCGTGTTCCGTGATGCCGGGGTGCAGCCGCTCGAGCTCGGCACAGTACCCGTCGTAAATCTCCCGCTGGGTCGAGACCGGACGCAGCCCTTCGACGATGTGCAGCCGGACGCCGACCGGCAGGAACGCGTCGGCCAGCGCGAGCCGATCGGCCACACCTTCGCGTGCGAACTGCCGCCCGGTCGTCAGCAGGTTCCGCGTGAACAGGTCGACCAGCGGCTCGCCGTTCTCGATCGCGGGGATGCTGGTGATCCGGTCGTCGCTGAGCAGTACGGTCATCCGCGCGCCATCGCCGTCCGGATCAGGGTGTCGACGACCTCGGCGTACGAGAGGCCGGCCGCCGCCCACATCCGCGGGAACTGCGACGCGGGCGTGAACCCCGGGAACGTGTTGATCTCGTTGACCACCGGCTCGCCGTCGGCCGGAACGAAGAAGTCCACCCGGGCCAGCCCTTCACACCCGAGCACCTCGAAGACCTCGATCGCCGTACGCCGCAGCCGCTCGGCCAACGCAGGATCCAGCGGCGCCGGTACGACGAAACGCGTGGCGCTGCTGTCGTACTTGGCCGTTGCGTTGAAGAACGGCTGGGACGGATCGCTGTGGATCTCCAGCGCAGGTGCGGTGTCGACCCGACCGTCGGGGAACTGCAGGACGGCCAGGTCGATCTCCCGGCCGACCATCTCCCGCTCAACCAGTACGTGTGGATCTAGGTCGGCGGCGTCCGCGATCGCCCGCGCCAGCGAGGTCAGATCGGTCGCCCAGGTCACGCCGTAGCTGGAGCCACCGTTGCCCGGCTTCACGAACACCGGGAAGTCGAGACCGGCAGCCTTGATCGTCTGCATCGCGGCCTCGGTGTCGGTGAGATCCGGGCCGCTCAGCGTCACGCCCGGAGTGATCGCGATGCCGTGTGCCTTCAGGACCGCCTTGGTGAGGTGCTTGTCCAGACCGACTGCGCTGGCCGCGACGCCACTGCCGACGTACGGGACCTTCAACTGGTTCAGGAATCCCTGCAGGGTGCCGTCCTCGCCGCCTTCGCCGTGCAGGGCCGGGACGGTGACGTCGCAGGCCTGCAGGATCTCGATCGCCTCATGTTGCCCGTCGACCCAGTTGCCCTTGGCATCGATCACCAGCGGGATCGCGGTGTGGCCGAGGATCTCGACCGCCTTCGCGATACCTCTGCCGCTCGCCAGTGAGACCTGGTGTTCGGGACTCGCTCCGCCCATCACCACTGCGACCTTCATCGAATGCCTTCCTCGTAGCGTCGGGGCACCCGGGATCCGATGCCGCAGTAGATCTCGTGCGGGATGGTGCCGGCCCAACCGGCCCAGTCCCTGGCGGTCGGCTCACCGTGGGAGCCGTCGCCGAAGATGGTCACCGGCTCGCCCGGTTCGACCGCCAGATCACCGGCGTCGACGACGAACTGGTCCATCGCGATTCGCCCGATCACGGGCATCCGGACGCCCCGGCAGAGCACACTCGCCTGGCCGGCCGCGACCCGCGGGATGCCGTCGGCGTACCCGAGTGGGACCAGCGCGACCGTGGTGTCTCGCGGTGCGACGTAGTCGTGGCCGTACGAAACTCCTTCACCGGCGTGGATCCGGCGTACCTGGGCCAGCTTGCTCATCAACCGCATCGACGGCCGCAACCCGATGCCCGTCTCGTCGATGCCGTACAGACCGGCGCCGATCCGGACCAGATCGCAGTCCGGCGCGTCCAGCGTGATCGCACCGGCCGAGTTGGCCAGATGTACGACGCTCGGCCGCAGGCCTGCCCGTCGCGCGAGACTCACCCCGGTCCGCAGGAGCTGGAGCTGCCTCTGGCTGTGCACGGCGTCGGCGGAGTCGCCGTGCGAGAGGTGGGACCAGATCCCGCGGACCGTGACGGCGCCGAGCGCCTCGTAATGCGCCGCCGCACGGGTGAGCTCGATCCACTGGTCAGGTGCACTGCCGGCCCGGTGCAGTCCGGTGTCCAGCTTGAGGTGCACGCAGT
>DASSDE010000641.1:0-5947 GCA_035697365.1 Kribbella sp.
ATCTCGAAGGCCCGTGCCGTGGTGGACGCGTCGATCGACCGCTGGGTCTGGTACGCGGGGTGGGCCGACAAGCTCGCCCAGGTGGTCGGCTCCTCGAACCCGGTCGCCGGCCCGTACTTCGACTTCTCGTTGCCCGAAGCAACCGGCGTGGTGGCGGTGCTCGCCCCGCAGGATTCGTCGCTGCTCGGGCTGACGAGTGTGATCGCGCCCGCGATCGTCTCCGGCAACACGGTGGTCGCGGTCTCGTCGTTCGAGCGCCCGCTGCCGGCCGTGACGCTGAGCGAGGTGATGGCGACCTCCGACGTACCGGGTGGCGTGGTGAACCTGCTGACCGGCTCCGCGTCGGAGATCGGGCCGTGGCTCGCGTCGCACCAGGACGTGAACGCGATCGACCTGTGCGGGGCCGCTTCGGAGGAGGAGGCCCGCGACCTCGAGATCGCGGCCGCGGACAACCTCAAGCGGGTCCGCCGTCCGGCCGCGGAGGACTGGTCCGCGGACCAGGGCCTGTCGCGCCTCACGCAGTACCTCGAACTCAAGACCGTGTGGCACCCGATCGGAGTGTGACGTGCTGAAGCCAGGTGACCGGGTCGCGATCGTCTCGCCGGCGTCGGGTCTCCCGGAGCTGTTCCCGGCGCCGTACGAGCTCGGTCTGCGCCGGCTGCGCGACGACTTCGGCCTGGACCCGGTCGAGTACCCGACGACGCGGAAGATGCAGAGCAGCCCCGAGGACCGGGCCGCCGATCTGCACGCCGCGTGGTCGGATCCGTCGATCCGCGCGGTGATCGCCTCGATCGGCGGCGACGACCAGATCACCGTACTGAAGCATCTCGACCCGGACGTGTTCCGCGCGAACCCGAAGCCGTTCTTCGGGTACAGCGACAACACCAACCTGCTGAACTTCCTTTATTCCTTGGGGTTGCCGGCCTTCCACGGCGGCAGCGTGATGGTGCAGTTCGGTCGCGGCGGCGCACTGCACCCGGACACCGAGCGGTCGTTGCGCGCGGCGCTGTTCACCGGCGGCGACTTCGACCTGACCCCGGCCACCGGCTGGACCGACGTCGACCACGACTGGAACGACCCGGCCAATCTGGAGACAGAGCCGCCACTGTTCCCGGGCACCGGCTGGACCTGGAGCGGCTCGCGAGCGGTGAGCGGCAAGCTCTGGGGCGGCTGCCTGGAGATCCTCGACTGGCAGCTGGCCGCGAACCGCTGGATGCTGCCGACCGAGTCGTACGGCGGTGTGCTGTTCTGCGAGACCAGCGAAGAGATGCCGACCGCGCAGCACGTGTACTGGATGCTCCGCAACCTCGGCGAACGCGGCCTGCTGGAGCGCTTCGACGCCGTCTTGTGGGGGCGGCCGAAGTCCACGTCGCTGTTCCAGAAGCTGACCCCCGAGGAATCGGTCGCCTACATCACCGGCCAGTACCTCGCGGTCGATCGCGCCCTCGCGGAGTACAACCCGGACGCCGTCCTCGTGAAGGGCCTCGACATCGGCCACACCGACCCCATGCAGGTGCTGCCGTACGGCGGCCAGGTCCGCATCGACCCAGCCGCAGAACGCATCACGGTCACGTACTGACCCCTGTCAAAAACTAACCGACCTAGCTACAGTCATAGGTGAAAACCTTCATCTTTCCCGCGCCCCCGGGAGGTCGAAATGGTTCACCGCCTCATACCCCTGGCCCTGGCGGCCCTGCTCACCACAGTCGCCGCGATCGCCGCACCACCGGCCGCGTACGCCGGTCAGGCTCCCGTCACGGTCACGATCGGCAGCTCCCAGGTCGATCTGACGTTCAACGACCCGGTCGACCACAACGGCCAGGACATCACCCAGCTGAACAAGATGATCGCGCTGTTCAACGGCGCACCGGCGGGTTCGGAGATCCGGATCGCGCTCTACAGCATCACCGCCAACATCGTGTACGACGCCATCAAGGCGGCCGTCGATCGTGGCGTCCACGTGTACGTCGTACACAACGGCGAGGACAAGAACTCCACCGACGACTCACCGGCCGCACTGGCGGCACTGCTCGGCGCCAATCACCACTGGTGTGACCACGGCAGCAGCACGCTCGCGTACGGCGGCGGCTGCCTGTCGAACTCCGGCACGGGGTTGATGCATGCGAAGTACATGCTGTTCTCGCAGACGAAGGACGCCACCGGTGCGGCGAAGTCCTGGGTGACCTGGTTCGGATCGCCCAACATGACGTACGCCTCGGGCGCCAACCTGTTCAACAACTCGTTCACGATCTACGGCGACAAGACGCTGTACGACAACTTCTACAACCAGCAGTGGCTGCCCCAGTGGCAGGAGAAGACCTACGCGGGCAACGACTTCTACGACGCCGCCACGCCGCGCGGCTACTTCGGCTCCGCCGCCTCGCACGTCCAGGTCTACTCGTCGCCGGAGCAGAACACCGACCTGGTCGCGAACCGGCTCGGGTACATCGACGCCGACGCAGACTGCCGGATCCGGGTCATGGAGGCCTCGATCAACGACACCCGGTCGGCCGTCGTCGACAAGCTGATCTCGTTGCACGACGCCGGATGCAAGGTCTGGGTGGACGTCGGCGCCATCCAGAGCGCATCACTGAGCAAGCTCAAGTCCGCGGGCATCGGGGTCCACCAGTCGCCGGTGCACGACAAGACGATCATCGTGTCGGCGCGGTACGCCGGCTCCGCCGCGGTCCGGCCGCTGGTCTTCACCGGCTCGCACAACCTGACCGCGTCGGCGCTGCGGTACAACGACGAACTCCTCGTCAAGGTCGAGGACAGCCAGCCGATGTACGACGCGTTCTACACGCACTTCAACGACGCCTACAACACGGGCGCCGCGCTCTGAGTCAGCGCACGACGGTGCGGGTCAGTGGTGGGTTCGGGTTCGGGTAACAGGCGACCGGGGCGGTGGTGCTGAGGAACTTCCACTTGATCTTGGCTCGCAGAGTGAGGCCCGGGTCGTCGTAGCTGGTGCCTTTGAGTTTGGTCTCGATGGTGGTCCCGGTACGGCCGGATCTCAGGCGAACGCTGAGGGTCGGCAGTTGGTAGTTCGCGCCGCCGGGGATCGGGCCGGGCACCTTCACCACGGCGGTGTTGCCCTCGAGTTGCACGGTCGGGTTCGAGTTCAGGCCGGAGCCTCCGGTGAGGACGGCACCGACGTACGACGAATTGGCCGGGACCGGGACGCGCAGGGTGAGATCGCGGACCTCTTGGAGCTTGAAGCCTTTGACGTCGCTCGGGAGCGTGCCGGGCTGCGAGTGCACCGCGATCGTGAAGCGCGTGTTGGGACGGACGGCGGTGGGCGCCTGGGCGTCGACGTTCTGGCGCAGCGAGACGGTGTGCCGGCCGAACTTGGTGTCGGCGCGGCACGCGTAGTTGGCGGTCGGCTGATCCGTCGGGGAGAGTAAGGCGAGAATCACCACAAGACTGCGGTAAGTAGCCATACAACTACTCTATGCAGTCACATCCCGAAGAGGAACCATCCGCCCACGCCTGCGGCCACGAACACCACGGGCAGCGCCAGCAGGAACCACTTCCGTCGACGGCGCCGGCGGCGTACCGGTGGATCGGTCGCGACCGTGGTGTCGAGGTCGTCATCGGTGATCGTGGTGCGTTCGGCCGCGCGCAGTGGCGCCTCCTGCTCGAGGCGGAACGCCTCGGCCTCCAGCCGCTCCGCGAGCGTGTCCGCACGCTCCCAGCGGTCCGCCACCCGGTACGCCAGGGCTCGCGCGAAGACGTCGTCGAGCTGCCCGACCGAGTCGTGCAGGACCGTCCGCAGGCTCGGCGGCGGCAGGTCCGGATCCCGGTTCAGTACGTCGCCGATCGAGCCGGCACTGTACGGCGGGTGCCCGGTGACGAGGGCGTACGTGACCGCGCCGACCGCGTAGATGTCCGCGCGCTCGTCGAAACCGCCGTCGCCGCGCCCCTGCTCGGGCGCCATGTACGACGGCGTACCGACCGCCTGGGTGAGACCCGAGGCCTCCGCCGCGCGCTTGGCCAGACCGAGGTCGGCGAGCACGATCCGGTGCGTCCCGCCGCCAGACTCGTCACCCGGCCGGAGCAGCAAATTCGCCGGGGTGACGTCGCGGTGCACGACCCCCTCGCTGTGCAGCGCCGCGACCGCCCGCGCCAGGTCGGCGCCCCACCACAGCGCGTCGACCGCATCCAGCGGGCCCTGCCGCAGTACGTCGCCGAGCGTGCCGCCGCCGACGTAGTCCATCACGAAGTACGGCCGGCCGTCGTCGAGTTTGCCCAGGTCGAAGACCCGGACCACCCGGTCGCTGGAGATCCGGCGCATCAACCGGGCCTCGGACAGGAAGCGTTCCCGCACGTCGGCGCGCGACGACCAGTTGTCGGCGAGCACCTTGACGGCCACGTCGACGTCCAGGTCGTCGTCGTACCCCCGCCAGACGGTCGCGAACGCGCCCGCGCCGATCTTGTGCCGTAACCGGTACCGCCCGATGACATCCATCCCGGCTATTGTCGACCACAAACCAGTTCAAGAGGGGGAGCATGACCGAGGAGTTGGAAGAACTGGCGTCCCGGGCGGCTGCCGGGGACCAAACGGTGCTTCCACAACTTCTGCAGGCGATCCGGCCTCAGGTACAGCGGCGGGTGGCCAAGTTCCTGCCGTACCGGGAGGACGCGGAAGAGGCGGTCCAGGACACCCTGCTCCAGGTGGCGAACAAGGTGCACACCTTCAAGGGCACCGGCAGCTTCGCGGGCTGGGTGACGATCGTGGCCACCAACCAGGCGCGGCAGACGTACCGGACGCTGAAACGCCGCTCGGTCGAGCAGTCCGCCGAGGTGCTCCCGGAGTCGGTCGACCCGCGCACCACCTCGGTGATCGCGGGCTCCCGGCTGGACCTGCTCGAGGCCCTGGAGGCACTCGAGTCCAGCCACCCACAGCTCGTCCAGCCGCTCGTTTTGCGTGACCTCGGCGCCCTCTCGTACGCCGAGATCGCGGACGCGTTGGACGTCCCGCTCGGCACCGTCAAGGCCCGCATCCACCAGGCCCGCAAAGCAGTCGCGGAGCGCCTCACCGTTCGCTGACCGACGCCGCCGCGAGCTCGGCGACGGCGCGCACCTGGTCGTTGGTGGTGGCGTCGCGCACGGCGGCGATGACGTCGAGGTCGTCGGGCTTGGCCAGAGTGGTGAGGACGTTCAGGGCGCTGATGTGATCGAAGGCGGCGGGGAGGTCCTCGCTCGCCTCGACCGGTGGTCGCGACAGGATCTCGAGCGCCACCTGACGGACGTCGGCGGCGAGCGGCTCGAGTGGGTTGCCGCCGCTGAGGCGCGTGTACGCCGCGGCCACCTGGTACATGTTCAGCGCCCGGCAGACGGTCGGCACATTCGGACTGTGCAGAAGGGCTTCGAACGCCTGCAGCGGGATATCCACCCCGCCAACTTAGTCGACCACCGAGTCGGCCACCTTGAAGAACCTCAGCACCTTCTGCGCCGCATCCGGCCCGGTCATCAGCTCCGCGACCATCGCCGACCGCTCCGCGACCTCGGTCGTACGGGCATACATCGCCGTCTCGTACTGTTCGAGCGCGGAGTCCAGGTCATCGCGGTGTGCGGCGATCGCCAGACCCAGCTCGACCGCGTCGAGCATGGCCTGGTTCGCGCCCTCACCGTGCGACGGCATCAGATGCGCGGCATCCCCGAGCAGCGTGACACCTGACCTGCGCGGCCACCGCAGGCCGATCGGGAGCAGATACGCCGGCCGTACGACGAACGGCTCGTCACACGCCTGCAGTAACCGACGGAACTGCGGCGCCCAGTCGGTGGGCAGGTCAAGGACAGCCGCCGGGTCCACATCGGCGGGACGCTGGATGGAGATGCTGACCTGGATGACGCCGTTCCCGTTGCGTTGCGCGCCGAGCATCCGGTCCGGCCCGAACACCCAGTAGTTGCCTCGGCCAACCATCGCGGCCAGCTCGGGCGCGGT
>DASSDE010000642.1:0-3508 GCA_035697365.1 Kribbella sp.
CACCAGGAACGTCGGCTCGACCGCGTCGACCTGACCGACCACCGCACCCAGGTCGGTCTCGGCGGCGAGGAACAGGTCGTCGACGAGTGCGTCGGTACGCCCGGCGCGCAACCGGACCTGCGCGGCCGACTCCTCGCCGGAAACGTACAGCGTGCGCTGGCCGCCGCGGGCCGACTGCGCCGCGACCTCGAGCAGCAGGGTGGACTTCCCGACGCCGGGCTCACCGGCGAGCAGGATCACCGCGCCGGGCACCACACCACCGCCGAGCACCCGGTCGAGCTCGCCGATGCCGGTCGGGCGGGACTCGGCCTCGATCGCGGACACCTTGGCGATCGGCATCGCGGGCGAGGAGACCGGCCCGGCGGTGATCCGGGCGGCCTTCGGCGCGCCGACCTCGGCGACCGTGCCCCAGGCCTGGCACTCGCCGCAGCGCCCGATCCAGCGCGCCGAGGTCCAGCCACACTCCGAGCACGCGTACGCCGATTTGCCCTTCGCCTGAGTCGCCGCCTTCGCCATGCCCACCAACCTATTTCAAGCCTCCGACAAAACGCCGGAAGGTGCGTTTCAGCCAAGTGCCGGCCTTGAGATACGGCGGGTCGGCGGCGACCACCGGCAGCTCGGAGGTGCGGCGGGCGGCGTCCAGGTATTCGGTGAGGATCTCACTGTCCGACGTACGCAGCAGCTTGCTCTGCTCGAGCAGTTCCAGCGCGGCGTCGAGGTTGCCCTCGCTGACCTCCGCCGAGCCGAGGTGCTGCAGGCAGCGGGCGTGACCTTCGCGTTCGTCGATCTCGGCGTACAGGTGGGCTGCGTGCTCCCAACGGCTCACTGCCTCGTGCTTGTTGCGTTGCATCCACGCGGCGACGCCGATGAGCTCCAGCGCGTGTGCCTCGCCGCTCACGTCACCTGCTGCGGTGGCATGCGCGTGGGCGGGACGCAGGTGTTCCAGGGCGCCTTCACTGTCGTGCTGGTAGAGGTGTACGACCGCCAGGTTGATGGAGATCGCCACGTCGGCCGTCAGGTCCGGGCCAGGTCGGCGGAGACGGGCCTCGCCCAGCCGGTCGCGCGCGTTCAGGACTGCTTCGTCGCGGTCGTTGCCGGCCGGTGCGCGATCTGCGATGGCCAGGTTGACCAGCGCGCGTTCCACCTGCCGCCGCATTTTGAGCGCGGACGACGTACGCCCGTTGACCGCCTTGTTGGCCGAGATGCTCAGCTTGGTGGTGGCCGCGTCCAGGTCGCCCAGCATCCGGTACGCCGTTGCCGAACGGGCTGCTGCGAGCTCGACGAGGCTGCGACGACCCGCTGTCTCGGCCGCGGTGTTCAAGAGCTCGCTGATCTGGAGAAGGGCGTCGGGGTCGGGGTGCCGTACGTACCAGGCCTCCAGCGCGTCACAGATCCGGGCGAAGTCGTCGACGTTCTCCGCGCTCGGCTTCTCGGTCGCGAGCAGCTGCCGCAGCCGGTGCTCGTTGAGCGCGAACCACTCGGCCGCGGCCATCCCGCCCGCGTTGGAACCGAGCGCGATCATCGACTGCTCGGCATCTTCCGCGGCCACGTGCAGGTCACTGACCGCCTGCTGCTTGCGTCGGCGGGCGCGCCGGGTCCGGGAGCGCAGCCGCAGGAACGAGACGATTATCAGCACAGCGGTGACGGAGTACCCGACCCACTGCACGATGCCGCGCTGGCCGAAGCTCTGGTTCAGCAGTTGCGATGTCAGGTCGGTCAGCAGCCCGGACGCGACCGCACCGATGGCCAGCGAGAACTCCTGTGTCCGCGAGGGTTCCTCGCGCTCCTCCTCCGGCTTCGGCTGCTCCTCGCTCATGGCCGGCTCCCCGTGGTCAGCCCACGCACCACGGTGCGCCAGAACGACAGCAGGAGCACCACAGGTACGACGGACGCGACAGTCGCCGCAGCCGCGACCGGTCCACTCGACACGGAGAACTGTCGCGCTTCACCCCACAGGACGAGAGACAGCGGCGTCGTACCGGGTCCACTGATCAGGAAGCCGACGATGAAGTCGTTCCACACCAGTGCGAACTCCAGCACCGCAACAGCAACCAGTGCGGGGCGGTACGTGCGCTGGACTGTCGCCAGTACGGCGCTCTGCCGCACCGGGCCCTGCAACGCTTCCGACACGACAGCAGGTGGTGCTGACGCGAAGGCGGACCGCAGGAGCAGTACGGCGAACGGCAGGCCGGCCGCCGCGTGTACTAGGGCCAGTGCGACTCTCGACCCGGCCAGTCCTGCTGCGTCGATCGCGTCCCGCAGTGGGGCCGCGTACATCTGCACCGGGGTGACGGCCAGTACGACGAACACGGCCATCGCTACACGTCCTAGGCGCGGTGGCAGCCCGCCCCACGCGACCAGGTACGCCGTCGGTACTGCGATCACCAGCAGCACTGCGGTGGCAGCGGTCGCGATGATCAGTGTGGAGAGCAGTGCCCTGAACAACCCGACGTTGGCGGCGGCTGCGAACGAAGAGAACCCCAGTCCCGACAACGACCACCAGCCGCGCAGACCGGCCTCCCGTGGCGAGTGCAGGGCGGTGGCAACGAGTACGACGGCCGGGAAGACCCACACCAACGCCACAGCGAACCCGATGAACCCACCGAGCCGCCGTACCGACCTGCGCGGCCGCGGTCGACCCAGCGACGGCTCCTGCCGTACGGCGGCCACCGGCATCGCCCACCGCCGTCGGCGCAGACCACGTACTCCGATCAGCCCGACAGCTGCGACGATCGCGAACAGTACGACGCCCAGCGCCGCCGTACGCCCACTGTCCACGTCGGACGTGCTGGCACGCCACCAGTTCAGGCCAAGCACGTCCGCGGACCGCTGCATCGACCCTGGTACGACGATCAGCACCAGGTCGAACACGCGTACTGCAGCGACAACCAACGTCAGTGTGACCACACCGGTGATCGGGCGCAGCAGTGGAATCTCCAACGCCCGCAGGCGTTTCCAGCCCCGTACGCCTTCGGCCGCGAGGGACCGTGATACGTCCTCCGGGATCGCGTCCAGACCAGTGCGGAACAGCGACACGACGTACCCGAGCCAGGTCCAGCCGAACGCGGACATGAGCACCAGCCAGAACAGCCCCGGACCCAGCCACACCGGTCTGGAGCCGAACAGGTGTGTGGAGACCGCCGTGATCGTTCCACGTTCCGGGGTGGGGTCGAAGATCATCCGGAACGTCACACCGGACGCCAGCACCGACACGGCGAACGGAATCACCAGTGCGGGCTGTAGGAGGGTCGTGACTGCGGGAAGCCGATAACTCAACAGGGCCAGGGAAAATCCGACCGCGACCGTCCCGAACGCGATCAGCACCCACAGCAGACTGTTGCCTACGGCATGCAGTGCGGCCGGGTCTCCGATCACCGCGAAGTTCCCCAGCCCGAACCGGTGGTTCGTGGTGAACGCCTTGACCACGGTCACGCCGATCGGGATCAGGAGCAGGCAGCTCAGCAGCAGCGCCGGCAGCCCGAGCAGGTACGGCCCGGCCGGGCGCCGC
>DASSDE010000643.1:0-5350 GCA_035697365.1 Kribbella sp.
GTGCCGCGTACAGGTCGCGAGGACGACGCTGCTCGCCGGCCGGAGCAGATAGGCGTCGAGCCGCCCGTCGCGGAGCTGTTCGGCGAAGCCTGACAGACTTGGATCCAGAAACGTCGCCCGCAGACCGGTGATGAACGCGTACGTACCGGTGAGCGTCAGCATCTGCCCGACAGTCCATCCCGCGAGCAACCCGGTACGGGAGAAGACGATGCCGATGGCGGCGACCGACGCGGTCAGCTCGAGCAGTGCGAGCAACGCGTCGAAGAACAGGTTGGTTCGGTACGCCAGCGCGCGACGAAGCGACAACGAGAACGCCGTACCGAACAGTCGTGCGGATCGCATCAGGCCCCCACTGTGCTGTAGCGGTGTACGCCGAGTCGCCAGGCACCGACGGCGCAGCTGCCCAGGATCACTGTCCACGCGACCGAGACCGCATACCCGGTTGCTGCCGCCGCGGGAGTCAGAGCGCCGATGGCCAGCTCGGCGGGAAAGCCGAGCATCGACCGGAACGGCAGCACCTGCGCGACCGTGCGCCATGGATCGGGGAGCAGGGCGTTCGGGGCTGCGGAACCGCCGAGCAGGAAGACCAGCACGGTGCCGAAGGCAACTACCGCGTGGACCTGTTCGGTCCAGAAGGCCGCCATCGCCAAGGTCCAGACGAACAGGAAGTGCAGTACGGCGGCGAGCAGCAGCGCCGGTACGGCGGACAGAATCGCGGACGGTGCGAAACGTACGCCGGCAGTGAAGCCGACCGCGGCGAGCAGCGGGATCCCGAGCAGGAACATCCAGAAGCGGATCGCCAGGTTCTCACCGAGCGGACCGATGACGGCGGGCTGCGGCCGCAGGAGCACCGCGGCGACGGAGCCGTTGTAGATCGACTGCGCGAACGTGTGGTTCTCGAACGAGGCCGTCAGCAGCGCTACACAGATGACAGCGAGGTAGTAACTGCCGACATTGGGCCCCGCTCCGGGGACGTGCCGCCAGAGGAACAGGCCCAGCAGCGGCGCGACCGCCTGGCCGAGGACCAGCGTGACGAGGAACCACCACGCTCCCGACCAGCCGATGACCTGGCGCCAGATCTCCAGCCGCACCAGCCGCATCAGGCGGAGGCTGCGGCTCACGAGGCGATGTCCTTCGGGCCCCGGAGGCTTCGGTACGCCTGGTCCATCACGGTTTCGAGCGACGGCTCCTCGACCGACAGGTCCGCGACCGCGAACCTGGCCAGCAGTTCGGCGGTCGTCGCCGGCACCGCATCGCGCCCGACCCGGAGCAGATACTGATGCCCGTCGCCCTGCAGCACCTCGCCGTACGGTGTCAGGTCCGGCTCGTCGTCTGCCACCGTCACCCGGATCAGCTTGGCCGGTGCGAACAGCGAGCCCAGTTCAGCGCGACGACCGTCGAAGGCGATCGCGCCCTCGTCCACCAGGATCAGCCGTGGACACAGCGATTCGACGTCGGCCATTGCGTGGCTGGTGAGCAGTACGGTCGCGCCGGTCCGGGCGGAGTACTCGGCGATGAACGTCCGGATGGTTCTCGCGGCGGAGACGTCGAGCCCGATCGTCGGCTCGTCGAGGAACAGCACCTTCGGGCGGTACACGAGCGCGAGCGCCAGGCCGGCCCGCATCCGCTCGCCGAGACTGAGCGCACGGACCTGGCGCTGCAGGATGCCGTCGAGCTCGAGCAGTTCGCTGAGCTCGGCCAGGTTGCGTTTGAAGGCGGCGTCATCGACGTCGTAGAGCACCTGCTGGTAGTGGAACGAATCCATGACGGTCAGCTCCGGTGCGTCGCCGATCGGCTGGCTGCCGCGGATCAGCGCGATCTCGCGCAGGTAGTGGTTGTGCCGCCGCCACGGGATCTCACCGAGGACCCGGACGGCGCCGCCGGTCGGATGCAGGATGCCGGCCAGGATCTTCAGCGTGGTCGTCTTGCCGGCACCGTTCCGGCCGAGGAAGCCGACGACCTGTCCGGCCGGGATGCCGAAGCTGAGGTCGCGGACCGCGCGCACGTCGCGGTGCTGCCGCCGGACCACGGCCCGGGTCGCGGCGAGCAGTCCGCCGTCGCGCACCGGGACGCGGTAGGTCATCGACAGGTGGTCCACTTCGACGGCATTCATGATTAAAGTTTATCGTTGAAGTACGGCTGGACTGTTTGCCGCGGAACGAGTGAGGAGTGCAGTGGCGAAACCCTCAAGCGGTGCGTCAAGGGCGGTGCGCGGTGTGACGCTGGCCCGGGAGGCCGGGATCTCGGTCCAGCAGGTGCGGAACTACGAGCAGGCCGGAATGTTGCCGCTGGCAACTCGTTCGGCGGCCGGGTACCGCCAGTTCGACGAGTCGCACCGGCAGGCATTGACGGCGGCGCGGGTGCTCGTCCGGGCGTACGGATGGGACGCCGCCGCGACCGTCCTGGGGGCCGTGCACCGCGACGACCTGCGGACGGCGGTGGCGAGCATCGACCACGCCCACGCTGCGCTGGATCGGGAGCGCGAACGCATCCAGCAGGCCTTGCACGCCTTCGAGGTCGTCGTCACGCATCCTCTCGATGCCGATCCGCGGATGGCGGCCGCCCTGGAGCAGATCGCCCGCCAGGACGCCCCGCTGCGGATCGGCCAACTCGCGAACCTGCTGGGCGTCCGTACGTCGGCGTTGCGCTTCTGGGAACGCTCCGGACTCGTGCGACCGGTCCGTGAACGTACCACCGGCTACCGGCGCTTCGACGTCGCAGCCGCCCGCGACGCCCACCTCGTGCGCCTCCTGCGCGAGGGGAACTTCTCGATGACGATCATCCGCGCCGCCCTCGACGAGATGCACTCCTCGAGCGACGGCCGCCCGGAACGAGTCGGCGCCGAGCTCAGCCGGCGCGACGCCGAACTGCACACCCGCAGCCTCGCCCGGCTACGAGCCGACGCCACCCTGGTCGCCTACCTGGATTGGCGGGAGAGTCACCGCAACTCCTTGAGCACGACCCCACCAGCGGAGAAGACGACGTAGAGCGTCCGCGGCGCCCCAGTTGGCTGCAGGTCGCCGGTGATCGACACGAGTTGGTCAGTGGGCGGTACGTGGAGCGTGGCGAGGAGCTTGCCGCGCACAGGATCGTCCACGCGGAGCTCGATCGTTGCGGTCGCGGTCGCGTGGTTGGCCGCCTGTGCCGTACAGGTCTCGGAAGAAAGGACGGTGTCGTCAAAGGCCAGCCAGGCTTGGGGTTCCAGCGCTATCACTGCGTCACCGCTCGTCAGGGTGACCGCGCAGTACTCGTCGAAGCTGGTCGCGGCGAGGCGGGCCGACGTTCGGGGTGGGATGTGTTCACCGCGAACATCGACGGCGGCGGTCAGGCGCGGATCCGTACTGGATCGGCCGACCATGATCGTGTGGCGGGCCGCCTCGACGCAGCGGCGGTCCCGGGTCACGTCCCAGAAGCCGAGGTCGGCCGCGGCGACGGTCAGCTCGACCTCCTCGGTCTCGCCGGGCTGGAGCGTCACCCGGCCGAAGCCGCGCAACTGCCGCAGCGGCTGCTTGACCCGCGAACGCTGCTGCCGCGTGTAGAGCTGCGCCACCTCGGTACCCGGACGATCGCCGGTGTTGGTGACGCTGAAGGCGATCCGGACCGCACCGTCCGCCGCGATCGACGGTGCGCTCAGCCGCAGATCGCCGTACTCGAACGTCGTGTAGCTGAGGCCGTGGCCGAAGGGATACAGCGGTGTGCCGCGGTAGTAGAGGTACGTCGCATCCGTGGAGATGATGTCGTAGTCGAGCAGGTCGGGCAGGTCCGCCGCGGAGTCGTACCAGGTCTGGGTCAACCGTCCGGCCGGATCGTGGTCGCCGAAGAGTACGTCGGCGAGCGCGCGACCGTACTCCTGGCCGCCGTGCGCCGACCACAGGATCGCCGGCAGCCGCTCCTGAGCCCAGCCGATCGCAAAGGGGTAGCTGCTGCTGAGCACCAGGACCGTGCGCGCGTTCGCCGCATGCACCTGCCGGATCAGCCGGTCCTGGCCTGCGGGCAGCTCGAGACTGTCCCGGTCCTCGGTCTCGCGGCCGTTCACCAACGGGTGGTTGCCTGCGACAACGATTGCGACGTCGGCGCGCGCCGCGAGTGCGGCCGCTTGGGCTGCACCGTCGACGACGACCTCGAGCTCGAAGGCGGTCGCCTGCTCGGCGAGGCCGACCGCGCCCGAAGCGTCGACCCGGAGGTAGCGGTCACTGTGCAGGTGCTGGATCAGCACCGTGCCGGCCAGGCGCACGAACCGGAAGGTCTGCTTGACCTCCCAGCCGTTCGGACCGGGCTGGTCCGCGACGAGTTCGCCGTCGTCAGTGAGGCTCAGATGCTGCCCGTTGCCGACCGAGCGCAGCGCGACCGCGTTGCCACCCCAGTCGAACAGGTCGAACCTGCCCGGCTCCGGATCGGCTCGCAGCACCGCGTCCGGACCGACGGCGAGGTACGACGACGATCCCGCGATCCGCAGGGTGATCCGGTCGACGCCCTCGCAGTACTCGACGCGCTCCTGGCCGAGCCGCTCGACGATGCCGTCCAGCGCGGTGATCTGGTACGGCAATGTGCCGGCGTACCAGTCCTCCCGCAGAGCACCGGCGAGCGGTCCGACCACGGCGATCCGCTCGATCGTCGACGCTGCGAGCGGCAGCACCTCGCCCTCGTGCTTCAGCAGGACGATCGCCTGACGGGCCGCGTCCTGGGCGAGCTCGCGATGCGCGGGGCAGTTGACCAGGTCGGGCTCCAGACCGCGGAACGGGTCGAGCTCGGGCAGCAGGAACTCGCCGAGCCGGATGCGGACCGCGAGCACCCGCCGGACGGCGGCGTCGATGTCGGACGGTGCGATCAGACCGCGGTCGAGCGCCTCGTGGAGCCGGTCGAGCGTCGGCGTGGAGTCGGCACCGTCCTGCGTGAAGCTGTCCACGCCGGCCTTCAGCGCGGCGGCGTACGCGGTCGGGCCGTCGGGCAGGAACTGCTGCAGCCCGAAGAGGTTGCCGGGCGCGTACGCGTCGCTGACCACCAGCAGGTCGTCGGTGGTCCAGGTGCGGAGTACGTCGTTGATCAGCGGACTGAGGTGAGCGGGCAGTCCGTTCACCAGGTTGTACGACGGCATCACCCCGACCGCCGCGCCGGACTCGATCGGGGCGCGGAACGCCGGGAGTTCGTACTCGTGCAGCACCCGGGGCGGCAGGTTGCTCGACGTCGTACAGCGGTCGGTCTCGTTGTTGTAGGCAAGGAAGTGTTTGAGGGTCGGAGCGGTCTTCAGGTAGGCCGGGTCGTCACCGGCCAGACCGTGCCCGTACGCCGTGGCGATGAGACCGGTCAGCCAGGGGTCCTCGGCGTACCCCTCCTCGTTGCGGCCCCAGCG
>DASSDE010000644.1:0-3637 GCA_035697365.1 Kribbella sp.
CTGCCGAACAAGGCGGAGTACGAGGCCTGGGCACACGACGTGACGTATCACACGTTCGTGCACGAGAACCTGAAGACCTTCATGCAGGGCTTCCGGTACGACGCCCACCCGATGGGCATGCTGCTCGCTTCGGTGGGCGCACTGTCCACGTTCTACCCGGAATCGCGGGAGATCTTCAACGAGGAGTCGCGGGCACTGCAGATCCGCCGGCTGATCGCGAAGATGCCGACGCTGGGGGCGTTCGCCTTCCGGCACGCGCAGGGCAAGCCGTACGTCTACCCGGACAACGAGCTCAGCTACGCGGCGAACTTCTTGTCGATGCTGTTCAAGATGAGCGAGCCGAAGTACGCGGCCGACGACCGCCTCGTGCGGGCGTTGGAGATCCTGTTCATCCTGCACGCCGACCACGAGCAGAACGCCTCCACCAACGCGGTGCGTGCGATCGGCTCGACCCAGGTCGACCCGTACAGCGCCGTCACCGGCGGCATCGCCGCGCTCTACGGCCCGCTGCACGGTGGCGCCAACGAGGCGGTGCTGAAGATGCTGCGCCGGATCGGCACGGTCGACAACGTGCCGGCGTTCATCGAAGGCGTGAAGAACGGCGAAGAGCGGCTGATGGGCTTCGGCCACCGGGTCTACAAGAACTACGACCCGCGGGCGAAGATCATCAAGAAGGCGGCCGACGACGTCTTCGAGGTGACGGGCATCAACCCGCTGCTGAAGATCGCCGTCGAGCTGGAGAAGATCGCGCTCGAGGACGAGTACTTCGTCTCCCGCAAGCTCTACCCGAACGTGGACTTCTACTCCGGCCTGATCTACGAGGCGCTGCAGTTCCCGCCGGAGATGTTCACCGTGCTGTTCGCGATCCCGCGGACCTCGGGGTGGCTGGCGCAGTGGGAGGAGTCGCTCGGCGACTCCGACCAGAAGATCGCCCGGCCGAAGCAGATCTACACCGGCGCGCGTGGCGTCCAGTACGTCCCGATGGGCGACCGCTGACCGGATAGCTGGAGCTGCACGCAGGCAGAACCCCCGAAAACCCGCCTTGAGCACCCGCTCAGGGCGGGTTTTGCCTGCGTGGACGACCGGTTGCTGCAGTGACCTCCGCGTTGGAAACGGCCCCGGGCGGGCGGGATGCCGCGGTCCGGGGCCGTTCGGCGCCTCTGCCGACTACGACGCGGCCGGCGCGCCTTCCGGTTCCGCCGGCGCGTCTTCCGGTTCCGTGAGGTGCGCGACCAGTTCGCCGACCTGGCCGCGGGCGCGGATCATCGCCAGGTGGTCGATGTAGTCCCGGGACTCGACGATCAGCCCGTCGCGGACCCGCAGGACGAAGATCGCCGGCACCCGGAACGGCTCGCCGGTGGCCAACACCGTCCCGGCGTACTCGAACTCCGCGACGATCACCTCCGGATCCGTGGTCTGGTGGACGCGGATGTTGTCCGGCTGGAAGCGCACCACCTCGGCGACCCGCGGACCGACGCCGCCGAAGTGCGCGCGGAGGGCGTCCTTGCTGAGCAGCGGATGGTCGCCGTACGGGTTCATCGGGTGCCGGACGTCGGTCTGCTCGGCGTACAGCTCGGGCAGGACGGCGAAGTCGCGATCGGCAACGCCGTGGACCAGCTTCAGGAAGACCTCTTCAGGAGTCATCGGATTCCTCACCAGAGTTAAACGGAGTGACGACTTCGAATATATGGAGTCGCAACTTCGTTTACAACCCGGCGGCGGTTCGCGGCGTCTTCTACGCTGAGAGCGACGGAGGGGAGCTGGGGTGCGAGCAGACGCGCGGGACAACCGGGCGCGGATCATGACGGCCGCGGACGACGTCTTCGGCCGGTCGCCGGGTGCGTCCACCGACGACGTGGCGAAGCTGGCCGGCGTCGGGATCGCCACCGTGTTCCGGCACTTCGCCACGAAGACCGAGCTGCTCGAGGCGGTCCTGACGCTGCGTCTGGAACGGCTGCGCGACCGGGCGCTGGAGCTGGCCGGCGGCGCCGACCCCGGGACTGCGTTCTTCGAGTTCTTCACGCAGGTCGTGTCGGAATCGGCATCCAAGCTGGCCATCGGCGAGGCGCTGGCCGCGTCCGGCGTGGCCGCCGGCGAGGAGGCCCGCGCCGCCGGCCAGGGCATGCGGGAAGCCTTCGACGGGTTGCTCACGGCCGCGCAGAAGGCCGGCGCAGTCCGGGACGACGCGCGGTTCGGTGAGGTCTACGCCCTGCTGATCGGCGCGTCCCGCGGCGCGACCGCGGCCAATCTCGACCCGGAGACCCGCGACCGGATGCTCGCCCTGCTGTACGACGGCCTGAAGCCGCGTTCGTGAGGAGTCGCTGGCGATCGTGGTCCCGAGTGCGCCGCGTGCTGGTGTCGCTCGCGCTGGCAATCGTCGTCCTGCTGATTGCTCCGCTCGGGACCTACGCAGTCTCCCTGCGGGTGCAGTACGCGGGCGAGCCGTCCGCGCGGACCCGCAACCAGGACGCGTTGTGGCTCGGCCACGCGTGGGTCGACGGCAGGAAGACCGCGGCCGACGTGACGGCGCTGGCCCAGCGGCTGCAGGGCACCGGCATCCGCGACCTCTACGTCCACACCGGTCCGCTGGAACACGACGGTTCGTTGCCGTTGGCAAAGGTCTCCCCGAAGGCGCGGTGGTTCGTCGACGCGGTCCGGGCCGCTGCTCCGCGGGTACGCGTACAGGCCTGGCTCGGCGACGTCGTACAGCCCGGTAAGGATCCCGGTATGGATCTCGACGATCCAGCCGTACGCAAGCGAGTTGTCGAGTCGGTGGGAGCCGTTCTGCAGCAGGGATTCCAGGGCATCCACTACGACTTCGAGCCGGTGCGGTCCGGGTCGAAGGGCTACCTGGCGATGCTCGACGAGACGCGTGCACTCGGTACGACGTTGTCGGTCGCGGCGGCACAGATCGACCCGCTCTGGTACCTGCACGCGATCCCGATCGAGAAGTGGTGGTCGCAGGACTACTTCCGCCAGGTTGCCGAACGCGTCGACCAGATTGCCGTGATGTCGTACGACACCGCGATGCCGCTGGAGTCCTTGTACGGCGGGTACGTCGCCAAGCAGACCAAGCTGGCGCTGGAGGTCACTCCCCCGACCACAGACCTGCTGATGGGCCTGCCTGCGTACTGGGAGAACAACCTGGCCCACTGGGGCCACGCCGAGACGGTGACCGCAGCAGTGCGCGGCGCCCGCCTCGGCCTGGGCGACTCCCCTCGCCAGAACTTCGGCCTGGCCCTGTACGTCGACTTCGCCGCGACCGACGAGCACTGGGCCGCCTACCGCGACGGCTGGTGCCTGAAGCCCTAGTCCGACACGGTGCAGCTAGCGGGCTCGCTGTACGCGGCCTTCGTCCCAGACTGGTTCGTCGGGTTCGTAGACGGAGCCGTCCGCGCCGAAGACCAGGTACCGGTCGAAGCCGCGCGCGAACCAGCGGTCGTGGGTGACGGCGAGGACCGTGCCGTCAAAGGCGTCCAGCCCCTCCTCCAGCGCCTCGGCCGACTCGACGTCCAGGTTGTCGGTCGGCTCGTCGAGCAGGAGCAGCGTCGCACCGGACAGCTCGAGCAGGAGGATCTGGAAACGGGCCTGCTGACCACCTGACAGGCTGTCGAAGGTCTGCTCAGCCGCATGCGCC